>MHEL01000001.1:0-7548 GCA_001803815.1 Nitrospirae bacterium RBG_19FT_COMBO_42_15
TATGACTGACGGGGTTACAGTATCTGTGAAAAACCAGAAGGAGAGCTTATGTTTTTTTGTAAACCATATTGCTGTAAGCATGCCCGCAATCAGGCCGCCATGAATTGCAAGCCCGCCTTTCCATATTGCAAACATCTCAAGCGGGTTTTTAATAAAATATACCGGATCAAAGAAGAGGACATAATATATCCTTGCGCCGATAATAGCAGCAAGTATGGCATAAAAGACAAAATCATACACAAGTTCAGGATTTAAGCCCCTTCTCTTTGCCTCTCTTGCGCCGAGTATTGTGCCTGCGATGGCCGCAATGGCAATCATTACGCCGTATGCCCTTATCTCAAAGCCGAAGATTCTAAATAGGATTGGATACATTTATTCCTCTACCTTAATTGTAAAGAATGTTGTGCTGTCTCCTCTCTTAACAAGAAACAGAAGGGTTTCTCCCTTCTTCTTCTTGTTAATCTGTTTCTCATAATCATCCATCTTTTTTATAGGGAGTCTGTCAATTTCTAATATTATATCCCCTCTGCGCAAACCGGCCTCAAAGCCGGGGCTGCTTCTCTCTACCTCTGCAACAATAACGCCCTCTGCTTTTTCAAGTCCGAATTGTTTGGCAAGCTCAGGGGTTATTTCCTGAATGCGCATCCCAAGCTTATTGGTCGCTTCTTTTACTGTGTCTGCTGCTGCCTCTTTTTCTTCAGGCAGTTTTCCGATCTTTACTGTGAGAACCTTTTCTGCGCCTTCTCTGATAACCTTAACCTTTGACTCCTTGCCAACAGCCGTGTTTGCAACTATTGCTGGAAGCTCCTTCATCTTTTTTATCTTTTTTCCTTCAAATTCTATTATTACATCGCCTCTTATAATGCCTCCCTTTTCTGCAGGCCCTCCAGAGATGACATCGCCAACCAGCGCGCCCTCTTCTTTTTTCAAGCCGAGTGATTTTGCAAGGTCTTTAGTAACTTCCTGTATCATAACGCCGAGCCAGCCTCTTGTTACCTTGCCTTCCTTTTCAAGCTGTGTCAGGAGATTCTTTACAGTATTTATAGGTATGGCAAAACCTATGCCCTGGCCAGATGCGGTTATTGCAGTATTTATCCCCACAGCCTCGCCCTTCATATTAAACAAAGGGCCGCCGCTGTTCCCAGGGTTTATTGACGCATCGGTCTGGATAAAATCGTCATATGGGCCTGCGCCGATTACGCGTCCCTTTGCGCTTACAATTCCTGCAGTAACAGTGTGTCCAAGCCCAAATGGGTTGCCTATTGCCAATACCCATTCTCCAATCTCAAGTTTGTCTGAATCTCCGAGTTCTGCAATCGGAAGCTCTCCCTTATCCTCAATCTTTAATAATGCAATGTCTATCTTTTTGTCCTTGCCTATTACCTTTGCCTTGAACTCCCTTTCATCATTAAGCTTTATCATTATCTCCTCAGCATCCTCTATAACATGATTATTGGTTAGTATCAGGCCGTCCTTTCTTATAATGAAGCCTGAACCGAGGCTCTGAGTCTTGAAATCCTTTGGAAGTTCACCGAAGAAATCGTCCCAAAATTCCCTGAAATCTTTATCAGAGGGGCCTTGACCATGAGGGCTGCGCTCTTTAGGCTCTCCTTTTTTACGATGTTTTATTACCTGCGTGGTGCTGATATTTACAACAGCAGGATTCTCCTTTTTTACCAGCTCTACAAGGGAGGGAAGACCCTCCTGCGGTTTGGCTTTTGCAGCCCCGAAGCTTATGCCGGATGAAGTAAAGGTTATTATGATTATTGCTGTAAATAGAAAAAACAGGTTCTTTTTAATATTCATCATATTCTCCATAATATTGTTATAAATTTTATTGATTAAAATCCCATCCAATGCCGAATTTATACATATAAAAGGTAATGAGTGAGAGTGAATTTGTATAAATCAGTATACCGAGAAATACCAAAAGTATGCCGCTTGCAATGGTGATTATCCTGATATATTTATGGAATTTCTTGAAATAGGATAAAAAGGAATTTATTGCAATTGCTGAGATAAAGAGCGGCAGGGCAAGCCCTATTGAATAAATTGTAAGAAGCTTTATCCCGGTAGCAACAGAGCCTGATGTGCTGGCGTACAATAATATTGAGCCGAGTATCGGGCCTACACACGGCGTCCAGCCTGCTGCAAAGGCTATGCCCACAAGAAATGAGCCGACATAGCCTGCCGGCTTTGTCTTGATATGCATCTTTTTTTCTACCTGAAGAAAATTCATCTTTAAGATGCCCATAATAAAGAGGCCGAAGATTATAATTATTACGCCGCCGACCTTCCTTATTATTTCCTGATAGCTGACCATTAGTTTTCCTATATAGCTTGCTGATGCGCCGAGAGATATAAAGACAACTGAAAATCCCAGGATAAACAACAGGGAATTAAAGACAGTGGTTTTTAGAATATCTGTCCTTTCTGTCTTGTTTGTCAGGTCCTCAAAAGAGAGGCCTGTTATATACGAGACATAAGACGGCACAAGCGGCAGAACGCATGGCGAAAGAAATGAGAATAATCCTGCTGAAAATGCCAAAAATAACGAAATAGATTGTCCTGATTCTAACATAAAATCTTTACCTCCATTGGCATGAACCGTTCTGGTTCATGCTTATTAAAGCAACTTCTCAATCATCTCTTTGGAACTTTTATCCTTCCAGTCTTTTGGGCCCATAAACTTTTGTGCAATAGCGCCCTTTTTATCAACAATGTATGTTGTCGGAATTGATGTTATCCCGTATGCTGAGTGAACCTTTCCGTCTGTATCCATCAAGGCAGTAAAGGATAGTTCATAAAATTCCATAAATGGCTTTACAATCTTCTCTCCCTGCGAGTCGCTGGAGATTGCAAGTATCTCAAATCCCTTTTTATTGTATTCCTGAAAAAGCATTTCCATGGAAGGCATCTCCTGCCTGCACGGAGGGCACCATGTTGCCCAGAAATTAATCATAATGACCCTGCCTCTTAAGCTGCTTAAAGAGATGCTCTTGCCTGTTGCATCCTTTAATGTAAAATCAGGCGCTGCCTGACCTATTTGCGGCAGGCTGGCAGCAGATAATAGCCCTTCCTTATCTCCCTTTTCTAAAGGAGGCAGGACGGGACCAAGAAATTCAAATAAAAAGGCGGTTCCAATAATAAATATGAGCACAAATAATTTCTTCATTTACCTTGCCCCTTTTTCAAGAGCCCTAATATTGTCTGGATGCTTTCCGGCCTTGTCCAGTCCCTTGGCCCGAGTATCTTTTCCACAATAACGCCGTTCTGGTCAATTATATATGTCTCTGGCACGCCTGTAAGCTTGTATCTCCTGTCCGCCTTGCCCATAAAATCAAGGGCAACAGGGAAAGTAAGCTTCAATTCTTTTATAAAGGGCTCTACCTTTGCTATATCCCTGTCAATGCTTACGGCGAGCATTTCAAAGTCTTTTCCCTTCATGGCCTTGTATAAAAGCTCCATTGATGGCATCTCTTCCTTGCACGGCTTGCACCATGTTGCCCAGAAATTCAAAAAGACAACCTTGCCCTTGTAATCAGAAAGCTTCATTGATTTTTTACTTAGGTCTTTAAGTTCAAAATCAGGCGCTGGGCCTCCTATTACAACAGGCTTATAGCTTTCAAAATTGCTCCATTCATATAACGCAATCCCTGCCAGTATTATCAATACCACAGCAACAATGATTCCGTATTTTTTACCGTTTTCTTTTTTAGCGTCTTCCATTAATCCTCCTCTCAAACCCTCTACGCATACGCATGCAGCCCCGGTAAGATAAAGCTCACTCCCCAGTAAAGGAATACTATTGCAATAAAACCTATTATGGCAAATACGGCAGTCCTTACACCTTTCCAGCCGTGAGTTACACGCGCGTGCAGATAGCCTGCATATATCAGCCACACAATGGCAGACCATGTCTCTTTTGGATCCCAGCTCCAGTATGTGCCCCATGCGTAATTTGCCCAGTAAGCGCCTGTAATAATGCCGATTGTAAGAAACGGAAATCCCCATGCAATAGATTTATAATTCAGGTCGTCAAGGATATTCAAATCAGGAAATCTTATCATGAAATTCTTTAATCCGCCGCCTGTCTTCTTCTCAACCCCATTTTTTAAAAGGTACATTATACTTATCCCAAAGGATATGGCAAAGGCAGCATAGCCGATAAATGTGGTTATAACATGTATCTCAAGCCAGATGCTCTGAAGCGCCGGATTCAACGGGTCAATATTCTGGTACCGATACGGCAGTAGCCAGACAATTGTTAGAATTGACAAAAACACAATGCTCATTATAAATGTTCCGATAATCCTGAACTTATATTTGAATTCCATTATAAGATAGCCTATAACTGTTGCCCATGTAAAAAGGAGCATGGATTCATAAAGATTTGCAAATGGCGCATGGCCTGCTTCGTACGCCCTGTATACCAGCGCCAGAGTATTTATTATGGCTCCGAGAATCGCTGTTACTGTTCCTAAAAGGCCGAGAGTCTCATTTTTATAAAAGAGGCCGTATAGCATGTAGAAGGTGCATGATGCCAGATATAGCCAGAATGTAATATCTACCCAGAAAAAGGAATTAATCATCTATTGCCTCCTATTTTTCAATCCTGTCAAGCTCATTAACGAGATTGGCAAAATCCTTGTCAAAGTTAATCTTGTTCTTGTTGGCATTTCCGCCAACATATATATCCACCTTATTATTTTTATCAACAATCTTTATCCATATCCTTTTATGAATAACAAAAAATGAGAGGAAAAGTCCAACTGTAAGAAACGTGGAGCCGACCCAGACTATATTTACGCCGGGATCCTTTGCAATGCTCAACCCAGTATACTGCGGCGCCTGATACCCTGCTGCCTCAATAAAATATTTTGTGCTTTTATCTAAAAATGCCTCTGGATATTTTGCAAAAAGCCATGGCGCTGATTTTAAAACACCCTTTTCGTAAATCTCTACCTGCATGGCTGGATTATTATGCTCCATGGATTTTGAGAATACCTCTTTGCTTGCCGGGTCATAATAAAAGTCTGCTGCAAATCCGATAACCTTTAGCTTTAGATTTGTGTTAGGGACTTCAATTTCTTTTCCGAAATCTGCAATTGCTTCTGAAATAAATTTCCCGCCTTCCCTCTCATACACATAAAACCTTGCCTTATCTATCCTGTCCCATGCCTGACCATAGCTGCTCTGATAGAACCAAACGCCCTTATATTTTAAAGGATCATTGACCTCTATTGTCTTCTTCATAATCTCTCTGCCATTATCAATTACAGTTAATGTGCTGAAAAAATCCTTTGGCCTGTAGTCATCATAATATTCTATCCAGAACTTATCAACCCTTAACTCAAAATCTGTATTGGGCATCCTTTTTATCTCTCCTTCAAAAATAGTTGCAAATCCTTTAAAGCCAAAAAAGCTGCCGATAATTACACCAAGAAATATAATAAGAAGCCCCACATGGGTAATATCCGAACCGATACGGCCTATTGCGCCCTTCTGGGCAAAGAAGGAAATATCAGAGTTGGTTTCCGCTGTCATGACCTTATATCCCTTCTTTTTTAAGAGCCCTGATATAGCGTCTTTTACGCCCTGAATGCTTATATTATGGTTTAATTTAACGCTGTTCTTTTGCCTTAGGATTGCGTCCTCTGCCATAACCACTGTCTTATCTCTGATAAGCCTCCACTTTGGCGGCAGCCTCCTGAAAAAACAGACAGAGAGATTAACGCTCAAAAGTATAAGTGTCAGCGTAAAATACCATGCATGAAAAATATCAGTAAGCCCTAATCCCCTAATAACCCCGTACCACTTCTCACCGTATGCGGCAATATACATAGAAGGCTCGCGGTTCTGCTCAATCACGGTGCCAAAAATAGAAAGAACAGCAAGTATAATAAAAATAAAGATAGCAAGCTTAGGTGAGCTGAAGATCTCTATAAATTTATCCTCAATTACATCCCATTTGCCCTTTCCTGCGGCTATCTTTTTCCCAGTTTTTTCCTCACCCATACAAATTTCCTTTCCACCCTATCTAAACATTAGGGGCGGAATAACCCCGCCCCTTGCGCTATTATAAAATTATAACATACAAATTTTATTTGAGGCAATTGTTTTATATATTCCAAATCCTGATGATGTCATTGCGAGCGAAGCGAAGCAATCTCAACACATTATAAGAGAGATTGCCACGCACCTTTCGGGTGCTCGCAATGACGCTTTATATTATTTCTAAGGTCTCATTACCCCTGTATATTCAGCAAGGGTTACATTCGTTTTATACGCCCTGTCGCTTACATAACCTAATGTCTTAATAAAATAATCAGGCTCTATCTTTCCCGGCATCATGGCAATCAGCGTCCCATCTGGTTCAACAAACCATGTTGTCGGCACCTCTCTAACACTATAGTGGGCAGCTAATTCTTTATATCCCATCTTCCTGCCTTTATAGCTGACCTCGCCCTGCATCTGAGCATCAACCATGATTGGGACAAATCCTTTTTTAATTAAACTCCTGACCTCTTCATTGCTGTAAGTATCTTCGTCCATTTTCTTGCACCATTCGCACCAGCGGGTGACAAAATTGATTAATACAAGCTTGCCCTCTTTTTTCGCAGTCTCCATTCCATCATTATAGCTGAGCCACTTGATGCCGCCTTTTTTAGCAAAACCTATCCCCTTTACGCCAAAGATATAGCCAATGCCAAGACCGAACGTTATAAGAGCTGCTAAAATAATAAGTCTACTTCTCACAACATGTTTCCTTAGTATGCCAAATGACCTTTATTTAAATCTTTCTAAAAATTTATTGGCCTCTTTGCCTATTGCAGATGCGGGGTCTATCGCAGCCGCCCTCTGCCATGCCTTTCTCGCCTCTATTTTACTGCCCTTTGATATATGCGCAAAGCCGAGGCTGAGCCATAAACGTTGATACATGGGGTCTATATTTGTTCCCTTTGTTAACTCAGAGACAGCATCATCCGTCTTTCCAACATAAAGATATGCCAAGCCGAGGTCATTGATAGAGTCAATATCCTTTGGATTTAGTTTAACAGCCTTCTTATATTCGGAAATGGCCTCTTCAAATTTACCGCTTTCAAAATATACATCAGCAAGCCTGCCAATTGCCTCTGCATCCTTTGGGTTTGAAGCTATACGCTCTTTAAAAACCTTTATTGCCTCATCCATTGCTGCCTGCTGGTTTTTTTCACTGGCCACTGCCTCTGTTTTATGGTTTTTGTCTTCAGGCTTCTTGACCATTCCAAAATAATATCCGGCGCCAAGACCGATAATCAATATAATTACAATAATTGCTGCCTTATTACGCATCATTAGACCCTCTCGTTTAAAAATCCTAAATCCTAATATCTAAATCCTAAATAAATTCAAAATTCTAAATTCAAATAACCTAAACAAGTGGTTGCAACCCCTTGTTGCTTGAATTTCTGTCATTTGATATTGTTTAGAGTTTGGCGCTTAGAATTTAGGATTTATAATCTTACCTTGGCCTGTAGAACTCCTTATCAATTACAGTTTTAATAT
>MHEL01000001.1:7589-8060 GCA_001803815.1 Nitrospirae bacterium RBG_19FT_COMBO_42_15
ATTGCCTCATTGATGCATATATCGCAATTTGCGCCGTGATCATCTGTAAAACAGGTAAGCAGGCTCTTATGGCCTAATCCCTCCTGACAATAGCAGTAGCAGAAAAGTCCATCCAGAACCTCTGGTATCTCCTGCGCTACTTTATATGCCTTTGCCGTATTGCCAAAGAAAAGGGCAGGGGAGAGGGTCGGCCTTGTCTCGCCGCCGCGCGGTGTATTCTTTGCAGCTTGGGCTGGCTTTGGAGAGCTGCTCAATTTAGAATAAAAATAGCCTCCGCCAACAGCAGCTATCAATATCACAGCCGCTAATATATAAAAAGAGGCATTGCCGCTTTTTTTTGTTTCATCATTTTTTGTTTCTTCTTTTTCCTTCTTAGACATTTGAGACTCCCATTAAAATTCTAATAACCTGATTCATTTAATCATTAATTATCAGCATATGCGAGGACCTGCAGTTTGTTGTGCCGAGGAT
>MHEL01000002.1 GCA_001803815.1 Nitrospirae bacterium RBG_19FT_COMBO_42_15
CGATTGTTTCTACAGTTGGATACACAAATGCAGGAAAGTCTACATTATTAAATGCCCTTACAAACAGCAGCGTGCTGACGCAGAACCTTCTCTTTGCAACGTTGGACACATCAACAAGGAGATTAAGATTTCCAAGGGAGAGGGAGATAATAATCACAGACACAGTAGGTTTTATAAAAGACCTGCCAAAGGATCTGCTTACTGCCTTTCTTCCAACATTAGATGAGTTAAAGGATGCAGACCTTCTTCTGCATATTGTTGATATAAGCAATCCGAGGTTTGAGCAGCAGATAGAGGATGTAAACAAAATATTAGCAAATCTTGAACTGGATAAGGTTTCTCAGCTTATGGTATTCAACAAGAAGGACAGTGTAGAGCCCAAGCTTGCAAATACTGTGGCGAGGAGATATAAAGGTGTTGCCATATCTGCATTAGATACATCAACACTGCCTGAGCTTCTTAATGCAATGGAGGGGTATTTGTGGAAAGCAGAACCTTCGCATCTACAACAACAAGCCCCTGAGGATACGCAATTACAGGATTAAGGTCTATCTCAGAGATATCATCAACCCTGCTCAAAAGCTCAGAAACAGTCATTATCGTTTTTGCAATGGCATCAATATCAACAGGAGGGCTTCCCCTGAAGCCTGTTAAAAGCGGATAGCCCTTTATCTGTTTAATCATCTCCATTGCCTCGTCCATATTAACAGGCGCAATGCCAAAGGATACATCCTTTAAAAGCTCAACAAATATCCCGCCAATGCCAAACATTACAGCAGGCCCAAACTGCGCATCCCTTATGCCGCCGATAATAATCTCTGCGCCTTTCTTTACCATTGCCTCAATAAGCACGCCTTTAATCATCGCGCCATTTGCCTTTTTTGCAACATCATCCATCATTGAATCAAAGGCGCTGTAGAGCTCTTCCTTATTCTTGATATTCAGTTTCACGCCGCCAACATCGCTCTTGTGCAAGATATCAGGCGATACAATCTTCATTGCTATTGGCCAGCCGGTAGTATTTGCTGCATGAAACGCTTCCTCTTTATCCTGCGCTACAAAATGCTCAGGCACAGCAATGCCAATTGTTTTTAAAAGCGCCTTTGCCTCATCCTCTGTAAAAGGCCTGTCCCTGTTCGGCACTGCATCATCTATAACAGCCTTTGCCTTTTCAATGGTTTCATTTTTAATAACATAAGAAGGCGCCCTGTTTGTATTCAGGGAATTAACAGACCTTCCACGCTTCATCAATGCGCTAATCACCCTTATTGACCTTTCAGGCGTAAAATAAACTGGGATGCCTTTTTCTTCTACCTCTCTTTTTACAGCTATTGTCTCCTCGCCTGCAGTTGAGCAGACAACAACAGGCCTGCCGCTCTTCTTTGCCTTTTGTGCAATAATGTCAAAAACACCTTTTGTCAATCCCGGCACTGCAAGATGCGCTACAACAACAACTGCGTCAAAGAACGGGTCATTTACAAGACACTCCTCTAATACCATTTCATATTCCTTATCTGTAGTGCTGCCTGTTAAATCAAGGGGATTATTTATGCTGTAATATGCAGGAAGCCTCTTCTTTAACCTATTTCTTAAATCCTCTGGAAATTGCGGAAGCTCAATCCCTTCCCCCGGCGCCAGATCCGCCATTACAACGCCAATGCCGCCTGCGCATGTTACAATCAAAAGTTTATTGCCTTTTGCAAAAGGCTGCATGGCAAGGCCCTTTGAATAATCATACATCTCAAAAAAATTAAATGCCTCAATAATGCCGGCCTTTTTAAATGCTGCCTTGTAGACCTCATACCTTCCTGCTAATGCGCCTGTGTGCGATTTAACAGCAGCAATCCCTTTATCAAATTTGCCTGCCTTTATTGCAACAACAGGTTTTTTCTGGCTGCAGAATCGGGCAGATTCAATAAACTCCCTGCCATTCTGAACAGACTCTATATACATGGCAACCACCTTTGTCTTCTCATCTTCTGCCAGATATCTTAAAAGCTCTATCTCGCCGACATCAGCACGATTGCCGTAATTCACTATCTTTGCCACGCCAACATCCTCAATAGGCGCAATGTCCCAGAAAAAACCCACAAAGGAGCCGCTCTGTGATAAAAGGGAGAGGCTGCCTGGTTTAGTCTTTGCAACCTTTTCTAATGGAAGAAAAAAGGTATTGAATCGTGTATGATTGTCAATAACACCAAGGCAGTTAGGTCCGAGTATCCTTATGCCTGTTTTTTTTGCAATCTCTTTTATCTCATCCTCAAGCCTTTTCCCTTCCTCTCCTGTTTCGCCAAAGCCGCTGCTTGAGATAATCACATTTTTTATCCCTTTTTCAGCATGTTCAGATAAAACCTTTGGAACATAAGGCGCAGGGATAATGATAATGGAGAGGTCAACCTTGTCAGAGATATTCAAAACAGACGGATAGCATTTGTAGCCTGCGAGGCTTTCATGTTTTGGATTTACTGGATAGAGCTTTCCCTTATACCCAAAGGCTGGCAGGTTTTTTAATATAACGCCAGAAGGCTTTTTTTCATCACCTGATGCGCCTACAATTGCAACAGACTTGGGGTTGAAGAAGGCATGGAGGTCTCTTGTATTGCGCTGATATTTCATATAGCTGCACTCTCAAGGCTCATACAGGATTGTGCTTATCAATTTCAAGGGATATAATATCTACTTATATCTTTCCTTCAAGATATTTAAGAATAACTGCCTTAACCCTTTTGGCTATATCAATAGCTTCCAGAGCGTCCTCTTTTGGAATGTCATAATAAATTTCATCTGGATACCTGACCTCCACGCCATAACTTGACAGCGTTTCTATTCCTTCAAGTTCAGACTCTATTGATGAGGACTTATCCCTACAAAGCGAAACAAGGTCTTCAAGTGAATGTGTTTTTGGAAAGTCTATTTCATGGAATGTAAGAAAGCCTTTAAGGTATTTTTCAGCGCATTGCTGGGCATGAAAACATACTGTATCGCAAGGAGGGTGTTTCAATTTCATAGTATGCTCAGCAGTTATCAAATCATTTTCTGCTTTTTTAAACCATGCCCTTACAACCCCTATTTTATCGCCTTTCATAAAGCAGCCTTCCTTTGTGAGCAGCAGGATAAATAATGGTGCCGATAACATCCTTAAACCGTTCAAATTCTTCAGGCGTCTTTACTATTACATCCTTTGGAATACCGATGCCCTTTAAAACCTTCCTTATAGGCACAGCCCTTTTATGCGGTTTTGCATTAGTATTCATAATAATCAACAAATCCAAATCACTGTCAGGAGATGGATGTCCGTAGGCATACGAACCAAAAAGGATTATTTTTTCTGGATTAAACCCATCTATAATTCTCTTTACTGCTTCCTTTATAAGGCCTTCAATATCCATGTTATATTCTCCTATTTTAATCTATCTTCTGCTGAATTATATCTGATTCTGAAAAATATTTCCTCCTGTTTTAGCAGAGCTTATTATAAGTGTATACAAAGCAGCACCCCCTGTCAAATAATTACTATTCAATCTTTAGATTTCCTTGACACCCTCCAATGACTGTGATTAAATATCATTAGCAAGCGCCTGAGTGTTTTTTTAATAGTATATGAAAAACCTATTGTTCAAATTGATTCTTCATCATGGTCAAAAGAGAGTTTCAAGATAAGCCCTGACAGCAGGCGTCTGGCTTATGCGGCTCAGGCAGGCAGCAAGGCGTTTGTAGTTGTGGATGGCAAAGAGGAAAAGCAATATGACGGCATTGTAATAATAGGGGGAGGGAAGATTATCTTTGACTCCTTTAACAGCCTTCATTACCTTGCCGAAAAAGGTAAGGGTGTTTTCTTGGCAGAGGAAAGGATAGAGTGAAATTTACAAGGACAAAAAAATTAAGATTACATGCCCCGTTATGTGATAATGGGATGCGTAAAAAAAGGGGATGAGAATGTTTCGCTAAATTACAGATTAATCACCACTGTCTTTAAGTCCGTCATCTCCTCAATAGCATATCTTGGGCCTTCTCTGCCAATGCCGCTGTTTTTAACGCCGCCGTATGGCATCATGTCTGCACGATACAGGGAGGTATCATTGACCATAATCCCGCCGACCTTAATCCCTTTTATTGCCTTAAATGCAGCGTTTATATCCTTTGTAAATATCCCTGCCTGAAGCCCGTATTCAGAGTCATTCACAATATCAATTGCCTCTTCAATTGTATTATACGGAATTACAGAAACAACTGGCGCAAATGCCTCAAAGCATACAATGCGCATTGTCCTTTCAACATCTGTTAATACAGCAGGCGCTACAACAGAGCCTTTTCTTTTGCCGCCAGTGAGAAGTTTAGCTCCTCTATTAACCGCCTCTTTAATCCACTCCTCTGCCTTTATTGCAGCCGCTTCATTTATTAATGGCCCAACATCAGTTGCCTCATCAAGAGGATCGCCAACCTTTAGATTTTCTACAAGCGGGATAAATTCAGAGAGGAATTTGTTCATAATATCTTTATGAACAAGCAGCCTTTGCAATGATATACAAATCTGTCCTGCATAAGCAAAGCCTGCCCTTGCACAGGCAGAGGCAGACTTTGAAATATCTGCATCATTATGAACAATAGTTGCAGAATTAGAGCCGAGCTCAAGTATAACCCTTCTTAAGCCTGATGCCTCTTTTATCCTCTTGCCGACCTTTGGGCTTCCTGTAAATGTGTAAAGCCCAATCCTCTGATCAGCAAGCAGCCATTCCCCGACTGTGCTTCCAGAGCCGAATACAATATTCAATAAACCCTTTGGCAGACCTGCCTCAATTAAGGCCTTTGCAAGATTGATTGCAGACAAGGGTGTTGAAGATGCAGGTTTTAATACAACGCTGTTTCCAGCAGCAATAGCAGGGCCGATTTTGTGGCAGACAAGGTTCATTGGAAAATTAAATGGAGAGATGGCACAGACAATTCCTATTGGCTCGCGGATGGTAAAGGAAATACGGTTCTCAGAGCCTCTTGCTGCTGAAACTGGAATCTCCTCGCCATGGATCCTCTTTGCCTCTTCTGCTGAGTTTAAAAGCGTTGATGTGCAGCGGGAAACCTCAAGCCTTGCATCCCTTATTGGTTTTCCTGCTTCAAGAGAGAGTGTCTTTGCAAATTCATCTTTTTTTTCTGATATTATTTCTGAAGCCTTTTTCAGGATTTCGTATCTTTCAGAAGGCGCTATTTTAATCTTCTTAAAGGCGCTCTCTGCGCTTGTTACTGCATCTTTAAAATCTTCTTCTGATGCCTCTGAGACAGCTGCAAGCAGGGAGTTATCAAAGGCCGCGCGGACTTCAAAGGTCTTTTTCGTTTTTCTCCATTCGCCGTTTATTAAAAGGCCGTGGTGTTCGGTCATAAAAAACCTCCTAAATTATGTCATTCCTGCCCCGCATCAAAGTGCGGGGTAAACTCCAGCAGGAATCCATGGTTCGACAGGCTCACCATGCATCCTGAGCTTGTCGAAGGACTGGATT
>MHEL01000003.1:0-1633 GCA_001803815.1 Nitrospirae bacterium RBG_19FT_COMBO_42_15
AGCGCAGAAGGTAACATGAGGGTCCTGAACTTTATCAGGTGTCCCCTTTACACCCACAGGATTCTCAAGGTTAAGACAGATCAGATCATGACTATTCAACAGAGGCTTTATTTCATTGAATGAAAAGTCTTCAGGTCTTTCTTTAAAACGCCTGCCCACTTCTCTTGCAAGCATAACATCGCCCATAGCTGCGAGCCTGTATGTCAATTTTCCTGTATTCATAGGTTTAAGGATGATTGCGCCCTATTTAAAAGAAGCGATAGCGCCTCCACAGCAGGTTCAGGAAATCTCTCAACATTAATATCATAGTGGTGGTGCAATGCAGGTGTTGTATTGACCTCATTGATTACGCCGCCGCTTTCATTAAGCGGCGCTGACGGATCGGACATAATCAGGTCAACGCCAACAAAATCAGATTTAAGGATTCTTGCTGCATCTTCAGCGCTTTTTCTTACAGAATCACAGATTAAGTGCGTTACAGTTTCATTATACACTGTGCGGAGCTCTGTGTTTCTTCCAAAAGGGTCATTAACCGTTTTTACTATGAATGCCCTTTCTTTTTCAGGAATGGAATTAAGCGACAGCCCCTGCCAATCCAATGTAAACAAGCAGTCTCTATCTATCTTCAAAATATCCTTTCCTTCTCTTCTGAGCCGGCTGTTTTCAGCATTAATCAGCTCAATTACTGTTGAAAGGTTATCTCCCCTTAAGCGCGGGCCGCTGCGGCGGACAGCATGAACCATTCTGCCGCCAAGGACTAAAAGCCTGTAGCACTCTCCTGCTATCTGCGGCTCCATTAATATATCCGGGCAATAGAGGGATGCGAGAATTGCAGCTTTTCGGACTTCTTTTTTAGTCTGAATATGTGTGGTCACTCCATCCCCGGCATGTGTATTGTTTGCCGGCTTGATTACACAGCCCTTTGTATATTTACTCAGAAATTCATAGCCCTTATTTAGCTCCAAAAGATTAAATACAATATGTTCCGGAACAGATATGCCCTTTTCCCTTAGAAGGCGGTGAATTAAGGGCTTCTTGCCTGCCATCCCAAGTGTTACAGGATTATCAAATTCTAATTGATGATTAAAAATCCTCGTTCTCCTGCCGTTCAGTTCAATCTCCCAGATATCATCATCTAAAACAGCGAATCTTGCGCCTTGTTTTTCTGCAATTAACTGCCACATCTTTCTATATTCAGAGGTGCGGTGATAAAAATATACCTTCTTGGAAGCATTGCGCCAACCAGCCCACATCTTTTGGAGCCGCATTAAAATCCTTCTAAGTTTTAAGATTTTTAATTTTATATTGCTCATAGAGTTATTTAGCGGCCTTTTTGAACCTGAGCTCCACCCATTTCAGCTTTTTTCAGTCTTGAAGCATCATCCTTTACAATGCCGGCCTTTTTGCCTAACCATTTGAGCATCCTCGTAGAAAGAGATAATAGCATTGACAAAAATGGAACAGGGTCTTTTAAGCTGAACCATGCCCCTTCTTCAAGATTTCTGAATGATTTTATCCATTGCCAAAGTGAAAGACTTCCCTCCTTATAGTAATGATAGGAGGATATAATGTCAAGGTTCTCTATCATCCACTTCCTGCCCTCTCTGGGGGAAATGGCATATGGTTTCTGCGA
>MHEL01000003.1:1666-5259 GCA_001803815.1 Nitrospirae bacterium RBG_19FT_COMBO_42_15
AATGCCTGGCCAACACGCGGGTTTATATCAAGCACCTTATATTGGCCATCCCTTGGATCTAACCTGTAGCCTATGTCAAGTATGCCGCTATACCCGACTGCCTTCATAAATTTAATGGTAATATCAGCCACTTTTTCATTCCATGTGCAAATGCCTAATGAAGCGCATCCTTCATGTATTGGAGATTGGCGGATCTTATGGCCTGTAAAGGCTGCAAGACAATCTGAATCTTTATTGAAATAGCCATTGAATATATAAACCTGATCATCGCCGCCTGGGATATACTCCTGCAGCATAAGATTTGGGCTCTCCTGATCCTCCATTATCTTGTAATTCTCAATCAGCTCCTCTTTTGTATGCACTATTAGCATCTTTCTGCCTGTTTTTGCCTGAAGGCGATTCCCGAAAATCCCCTTTAACATGACAGGAAGTCTGACTTTATCAATATAATTCAGGACATCTTCAAGATTCTGCGGAAATTCTGTAAGCGGGGCCGGCACATTATTCTCTTTTGCAATAAAATACATCTCTCTTTTGCTCGCAAGATTTCTTACAAGCGCTGGATCATTCTGCGGAAATATAAAATATTTACTTAATTTATCGGCATAATCCGCTGCAAAAATAGATGTCTCATCAGATGTGGGAATAAGGATTGATTTTCTTCCTATCTGTTCGCCGACATTAAGGACATACTCAAGATAATCCTCCTGAGCATCTTCAGCGAACGCCTTAATAAATTTACCCTTACAATATTTTGATATTAAGGCAGGCGCATGTGGGTCTTCATCCACACCATAGATTGGAACGCCAAGGGCGCCAAGGCTGCGCATAATAGCAAGGGCTCCTATCTTGCAATTAAGTATTAATACCGGCATTGAAATATCATTAATCTTCATTATTTAACCTCAATCACCTCACCCTTAACAAGAGAAGGGACAATATTTAGATCATCAATATGATTTATAACAAACTCAAGGTCATGCGCCTGATCTGTCCTTAAAAGATACTCAGCGCTCCTGCTTTTTTTAATCTCTTCAGGACCTGCGCCGCTCCAGCAAGAGATGTATTTTTCTGTATCGCTGTTTTCTGCCTTAAAGCCGGCTTTAACAAGTCTTTCAGCCATCCATGCGCATCCCATCTGATCCTCCAGCCTGAATTCCCCCCTTGTGCCGGCCCCAATAACTGCAATATGCTCATGCCTTTTTGCTATATAATCTGTAAGCGCTGTTAGATTCCTAAAACAACTGATATAAACAGCCTCACTGCCCTCTGCATTCATCATAAGCTGGGTGCCTGAGGAAGAGATAAAGACCATAGGGCGGTTTACATCTGTTCTTACCGCAATATGCGCAGGGCTATTGGTAATTTCAAAGCCGTAAGGTATATTCCCTCCGAGTTCGCCGACTAAAAGCGGCTCTTTAAGTTTAGCTGCTATGACAAAGGCGTCATCAGTTGTCCGCACAGGAAAAACCCGTCTGCCGAGACTGAGGGCAGTTGCAACAGTTGTAGTAGCGCGGATTATATCAATCACAACTATGGCATATTTATTTTTGTATTTTTCAGCGCTTTCTGGAAAGCAGTCAATTACAACACTCCCTTTCATATAAACACCTTCCCTATTTAAGTGCCCTTCCCTTTGGCCTCAAATTATCATGCAGGAATGCGTCAGAATGCAAGCCCCTTCGGTATATCTCAACCCTCAGGAGTTCTTCTATTCTTATATTGCTCAGATAGACCTCTGGGCCGAAGTGATTAAGAAATGCAAACTGGCTTTTCTTATTTGGAGCTTCAAAGACTGCTGTGCTCATTCCGAATGCCTCTGCAAATCTATCTGCCACCCTTGCGTTTAAACTTCCTTTTTCATCAAAAACCCCAACACCTTCTGCGCTTTCTCTCGCCTCTATAACTATCTGTTTTGCGCCGGCATCAAGCCACCTTTTGCCCTGCTCTATTAAATCCTGCACAATATCTGTTGTAAAAGCGCCCCCGTGCTTCTTTCCAAGCTCAAATTGAAGCTCAAGTCCTCTCTCAGATGCAAGGCGAAACACCTCTGAGGGTTTTAGATTCAAATCAGTAAAACCCTCCCCTGCCTCTATCCTTGTAACCCCAATACTTGCGCATAGGTCAAGAAATTCTGGCAGCCTATTGAAGGAGGCTGCTATCTCAAAAGGCCCTCCGCCAGTGCAGACAGGTATCTTAAGCCGCCGAGCAGCTTTAACCTTGCTGCGAGTCGCTTTTTCATTGGCTATCTGCCAGCAGGCCATTGATATTTTAAGCACTGATATGAGGTGCGAGCTCTGCTCAAGGTGGCTCTCAAGGGTAACAGGGTCATAGCCGGGATCAAATGGGCTTGTCCGCGGCGGCATATCAGGAACACCAATCAACTTCAGGTAGTCCCATGTATGACTAACTTTTTTCTTTATTCCTTTTTTTATTGCCATAATCTGGCCTCCTTTCCAACAATCCAGTTAAAAAAATAAAACTAAGACTATAATGTTGCCAGTGCATCCACTATCCTCTTTGAAGCCTTGCCGTCCCAGAATGGGGGCGTCTTTGATATATCTTTTTTGCTGCTATTTAATACTGAAAGCGACTTTTCTATAATATTTTCCTTTTCTGTTCCAGCGATAATATTTGTTCCGTCTGTTACTGTCACAGGGCGTTCGGTGTTGTTCCTCAATGTTATACATGGAACGCCGAGTATGGTAGTCTCCTCCTGAATGCCGCCTGAATCAGTCAGGACTATCTTTGCCTCTGACATAAGAGAGAGAAAATCAAGATAACCAAGCGGTTCAATGCTGTAGATGCCTTGTTCTGTTACCTTTGGCTTCTGAGAGAAATATTTGGCAAATCCAAAATCCTCTATCTTCTTTCTTGTCCTTGGGTGAACAGGAAAGATTATAGGCAGCCTTCTTGAGATTTCATTCAGGGCATACAGGATATTTTCAAAGTTTTTCTTTTCATCTACATTTGAAGGGCGATGCAGTGTAAGAACGCAATAATCAGATGCACAAGAACCATTTTTCAGGCCAAGCTGATTAAGTATCTTTGAATCCTTTGCCCTCTCTTTGTGGCTCAGCAAAGTATCAATCATAACATTGCCCACAAAAAATATCTTCTCTTTTGAGATACCTTCAGATAAAAGATTTTCCTCTGCGCTCTTTTCTGTTATAAAAAGATAATCAGATATGGCATCGGTAAGTATCCTGTTTATCTCCTCAGGCATAGTTCTATCAAAACTCCTTAGCCCTGCCTCTACATGGACTATTTTTATGCCAAGCTTTGAGGCTGTAAGGGCGCAGGCTATTGTGGAATTAACATCGCCTACTACAAGTATATGCGTCGGACATTCTTTCAAGCATATCTTTTCAAATCTTTTCATTATCTCTGCTGTCTGTTCTGCATGAGAGCCTGAACCCACTTCAAGATCTATATCAGGCTTTGGAATATTGAGGTCATCAAAAAACAATCTTGACATTTTATCATCATAGTGCTGGCCTGTATGAACAAGGAGATGTTCAATCGGTCTGTTTGCTGACCTGTTGTAGTTGTTCAGGGCATGGATTATCGGCGCAATCTTCATAAAATTTGGA
>MHEL01000003.1:5274-8948 GCA_001803815.1 Nitrospirae bacterium RBG_19FT_COMBO_42_15
TTAAGCAGCTTCATAATATTATCTCTGTGTCGGCGACCATGCTGTATAGGTCTCTCCCCGAAAATATCTTATCCATCCCCAAAAGATAGCTGTGTTTACCAATGTAAAGGTATAGAAAGGGGAAAGTCCAATGCCAAAATGTTTAAGTAATGCAGTTAGATAAATGAGCGCCTGACCAATGAGAATCAGCATATATAAATACCCATCTGCAAAAGATAGAATCAAATTTGTTAAAAGGATAAGCACCATAAAAAACGGCGCCATAAACCTGCATATCTTGTGCGACAAAAGCTCAAAGGAAAAGAACTTGAATTTAAATGGATTAAACATACTGAGATTGCTAAATAGAGCCCGCAATGTCCTGTTAGTAATCCTTACCTGGCGGTTGAATTCGCCTTTGTAGCTGACTGCCTTTTCTGTACAAAAAGCCCTCTCTTCAAATATTCCTCTGTAGCCCTGCTTAATAACATTAAGAGGAATCACAAGGTCGTTGATGTCATAATCATTGAGCGGTTTATACAGGGGCTTGCGTATAGCAAAGATGGCGCCATCTGCGCCAACACAGGAAGCAATTTTACTTTCAAGTTTTTTTGTAGTTTTTTCAATCCTTGAATAAAGGCTGATGTAGTCTATCAGCCCTTCATCAGTAGTATATCTGGTAAAACCTGTCGCAAAACCAACCTCTTTGTCAGCAAAACTTCTGACCAACTCCCTTATAGCTTCTCTATCGTATCTTGAATTTGCATCAGAAAATACGATAATTTCCCCTTTAGCTAATGGGACTGCCCTGTTAAGGCATGCTGTCTTGCCTATCCTTCCTTCATAATGCCTGAGAACAACACCTTTATCAGCATACTTTATAACAAGCTCATTGGTTTTATCATTAGAGCCGTCGGATATGACCACTATCTCTAACAGCTCTTTTGGATAGTTTAAATCAAGCGAGTTAAGTATTTTATCCTCTATTACCGCTTCTTCATTGTATGCAGAAATCAAGAGGGTCGCCAGCGGCTTAAATTCCTCGTTGTCTGCTATTGAATTATTAGATTTGAAAAAGGAGATTATCTTTAAAATAAGCAGATAACCAATATATGGGTAAAATATTAAGATGACTGAAAACCAGAATATAAACTTTACAATTGGCAGCATATCAGTTAACCGCTTCACTTCTGTCCATGTAGAGGTCAAACCATGTTTGAAAAATCAACAGGGACCAGATCAGGGTATCATTTATCTCCCTGCCGTTATAATGGTCGTCCAATATATTTCTCACTGTATCAGAATTTATAATCCCATGCCTTTTCAGATTCTTTTCAGACAATCTTTCCTGTGTAATCCCTTTAAGGTCTGTCTGAAGCCACCGCGTCATCGGGCCGATAAAACCCTGTTTCTTGTGGTTAATAACCTCTGCAGGCAGGATCGGTGCAACAGCCTTTTTCAAAAGATATTTCTTCCGAAACCATTTAATCTTAATCTCAGGAGGTATTGTTGCAGAGTACTCCATCAATTTATGATCTAAAAATGGAACCCTCACCTCCAGCGAATGACGCATGCTCAGCCTATCTGTGCAGGCAAGTATATCTTCAGGCAGATAGGTCTTGATATCACAATAAAAGACCTTATTCAGTGGGTCTGCTGCATTTGGCGCATCAAAGAATCTGGTGAATCTCTTTTGTGAAGAATCAAGGGCTGAGGTATAATTCCTGCCATTATCGGAAAAAAATCTATCCTTATACCTCTCATTTATCTTTGACACATATCCAAAATAACGCAGGGCATTATCTGCTGAGGCGGATCTGACAAACCTCTTCAGATGATTGACCCTGTAGCCTCCTGAAGAACTTTCGGATATATTTTCAATCAGTGGCTTGATAATATTCTCTCTTATCACAAATGGTATTTTATTATAAATACGGCTCATGTGAAAACCAAGATACCTTTCATAACCGCAGAAGGCCTCATCCCCTCCGAGTCCTGATAAAACGACTGTTACATTTTCCCTTGCCATCTTGCTGACAAAATATGACGGTATGGCGGAGTCATCTGCAAAAGGCTCGTCAAAAGACCTGACTATCTCATCTACCAGCCCGCTTAAATCAGGCTGCACCTCATACTCCCTGTGATTTGTTCTGTATCGTTCTGCAACAAGCCTTGCATACCTTCTCTCATCATCAAAGCCGCCGGTATTTCCGCCAAACCCGATTGTGAAGGAATTCACAGGCGCAGGGCTTTCAAGGCTCATCATGGCGACAACTGTGCTGGAATCTATCCCGCCGCTTAAAAAGGCGCCGAGCGGAACCTCGCTCATAAGCCTGATTTTTACCGATTCCCTCAGCAAATCCATGAACTCAGCTATGAAATCAGCCTCTTTTTTCTTATAATCAGGCTCAAAGAAGATATCCCAGTATTCTTTTATTATTATCTCCCCATTTTTAAAAATCAGGAAATGCCCGGCCGGCAATTTCTTTATATTTTTATAAATGGTTAATGGCGCTGGGATATAGGAAAACATAAAATACGAGGCAATGGCCTCATCATCTATTGCTCTTTTAAAGAGGCTGTCCGTAAGAATGGACTTTATCTCTGATGAGAATACAAATTTATCATTATACTGTGCGTAAAAAAGGGGTTTCTTACCAAACCTGTCCCTTGCAATAAACATGGCATTCTGAATAGAATCCCAGATGCAGAATGCGAACATTCCCCTCAGCCTTTTTAAGCATTCCTCGCCCCACTCTTCATAGGCATGGAGTATTGTCTCTGTATCGCCATTTGTAGAAAATCTATGTCCCTTCTGTAAAAGATCATCCCTGATCTCTTTATAATTATATATCTCGCCATTAAAAATTATACATTTTGTCTTATCCTCATTGTATATCGGCTGATGGCCTCCCTTCAGATCTATTATACTTAGTCTCCGGTGGCCCAAGCCGACATTATTGGAAATATGATAACCATAGTCGTCAGGGCCCCTGTGTCTGAGAGAGGTTGTCATCTTTTTTATATCCTCTTCAAGATGCTCGTAGGTTTTATTGCTATAATTGTATATGCCCGCTATCCCGCACATAACTTATTAATCATCCCTTATTGCTATATAGCTGCAATGATTCTGAGAGCATTATAGATTCAATGCCTGCATCATTTGCAAATCTCAGGAACTCCCTTATATGCTCAAAAAATTTTTTCTCTTGATCCTTTGTCTTAACAAAAGGCGAAAGGCTATGTATAAGGGCAGGTGAATGAAACATCATGTTTATAATCCCGAAATTGTTTCTCATCATACTTTTTGCAAGCCCGATCATACTTCTGCTGTCAAAGCCCTCTGGGCAGAGCCAGACCTTATTGATAAGATTTAATTTATGAAAGATGCTCGGCATCTTCAAATAAGTGAATGGCCTTTGCCCTATAAGCTTAAGTATACTATTGCAAAGCTTAAAGTTTCCTTGCAAAAACCCAATAGTTACAGGAACCTCTAACATTCCCCCATCTCTTGAGTCTTGAAAAACATCTTCAGGGGAAAACCTAAAAGGCATTGGAGACAGGTTCGTAAACTCTGGACCATGATAATCCTTCCAGTTTGTGAATGGCGTAATTGATGTATCTATCTTGTAGCCGAGCCTTTGAAGATTTTTTGCCACATCTCCGCTATACCCCCACCTGCCGGCCCTGAAAGA
>MHEL01000003.1:8963-21669 GCA_001803815.1 Nitrospirae bacterium RBG_19FT_COMBO_42_15
CAAATTATTTTTGATTAACTCATGAAGATGTTTGAGTTTCCTGTATTGCAGATCTTCAGGCAGATTGCATAACATGCTGTTATATTCTGTTCTATCTTCTTCAAAAGGAGGGGTATTCCATGGGTGGCAGTGCGTTCCTATTTCACATTTATTCTCTTTCAGGATCTTTTTAAATATGGATATCGCCATTTTATCAGCAGCAACAGGATAATTAATCAGATAGGTAGGTCTTACATTAAAATCATCAAAGAGTTGTTGAAGCGCTGGGATACGTTCAATATTCTTGAGGGTGAAGTCTTTTCTACTATAATCACCCCAGTTATCCTCTTCAGTATCAATTGTAATTATAAGCTTCATTATCTTTTACCTTTCGATATTTTTTGGGAATGTCTTCGGCATTTCTCTTATGAATATCCGATGCTGATGCATTAACATAGGTTCTGAATAGCCTGCAAATATCTTCTTTATCCTTTTTGCTAAGAAATTGATGTGTTGGCATAGTTAGCAGCCTTTCAGAAACCACCTTTGCCTGTGGAAACGCCATACCATTAAATTGACCTTCAAGCTCCTCTATCTCATTTATTGGCGTGGGATACATAAGGCTAATGCCAAGACCCTTTTCACGAGAACTTGAGTAAATCTTATCCCTTAACTCTTTGCTGCTTGCTACAAATGGCAAACGAAGGTATGCAATAGCGCCATCGTAGTCCTTCTGAAGCCCAAGGCATTTATTTAGAAGTCTTGCCGCCTCTCTGCGAATCTTGTTTAGAGATTCAAGCCTCTTCTGCCATCCCCATAAAAACCCTGCGTTCATACCTGAAAGTTTCTTTACAGGGAAATTCTTATAAAAAAATGTCTCGCCTAATTTAAGATGCGGCAGACCAGAAGGAAACCAGTATAAAGAAGGCCTGATAAAGATATTCATTGCTATTATTTGTAAAAGATCCTTGATTTGCTCCTTCATATTTGGATATTCAAGTTCAGAGTAAATTCCATTTATTGCCTCAGCAATCCTGTCAGAGTTTGTTACAATAATACCGCCTGAGCCGCAGGTAATGTTTTTCCCCCGACCGAGGCTGAAGAAGCCGACATCCCCAAGTGTGCCGAGTTTATTTCCTTTCATCTCTCCACCCATTGCCTGGGCAACATCCTCCAGAACAAAAATACCTTTTCCCTTGCAAACATCCTTTATTCCTTTCACATCCGAGGGTATGCCAAAAAGATGATTTGGCATAATACAGAGTGTCTTCTTATTAATTGCGCTTTTTAAAAGCCCTTGCTGAAAATCAAATGTCTTTGGATCTATATCACACAAGGCAACCTTCAACCCGGCCTTTTTTATTGCAGAAGGCACAGAAAAACAGGTATATGCAGGGATTAAAATCTCACCCCTCTCGGGTGAAAGAGATTTTAATGCATTGAGTATAATCGTCAATGCTGCCTTGCCAGAGGAGACAAAAAATACATGTTTAACATTAAAGTAATCCATGGTCTCTCGTTCAAGCCTTTTTAGATGCGACTCACCCTTGAAAAGCCCTGTTATCCCATGAAAGAGCATGTTCATATCAACAGGCGCTGCAACTGGAGGTATTGTTCGTCTGATTTTCATACATCCTTATTCGCTTACTGATTGCCCCTGCATTATAGTCCTTGCTGGATTGCCAAAGACTAAGGAGCCGGGTTTTACAGAAGTAGTTACAATTGAACCAGGCGCTATAACTGCATTATCCCCTATGGCCACACCCTTTGTTATAAGGCTTCTGGCGCCTATGGAGACGCTGTTTCCGATATTGATCTGGCATTTATCCCTATTCTCATCAACAGGATTGCCCCTGCTTCTGTCAATTGAGTGAAAATCCGTATCAGTAATACCTGATTCCTCTATCAAAACATTATTGCCTATTGTTACCTGAAATTTAGCTGCAATCCTTGCTGCGTAAAGCTGCGCATTGTTTCCAATTGTTATAACTGCTTCAGGGCTGTAGGCATCAATTGTTACATGCTGGATGCTGTCACCCCTGATTCCATCTACAATGCAATTTGATCCTATGCTAACCATCCCCTTCCCACCTATAGACAATCTCTTGTATATTTTCAGGCCTTCTTTTATTTTTATATTTCTCCTAAAAAATTTACACATAAGAATGAAGAGTCTCCCCCTTATGCCGGCAATAACATCCCTCATGATATGCCTTTTAGCCTCTGGAGCTTCTCTATAGGAAGGGCCTTTTTTACTGGATTACCAATGGCAAGAAAATAATCTTTGATTGTGGCGTCAAAACACCATGAACCTGCAGAAATAACAGAATCACTGCCAATATTACAGCCTCTCAAGAGAATGCTTCCCATAGAAAGCCACACATTATTGCCTATGGATATTTCTTTTGGCTCAGGAATAGGTTTGTTAATGGGTATGGACATTGTTTTATCGTAATTAACAAAAAAGGAATCCTGAATAAGCGATGTCGCAGTCATAACACAGTCGCCAATTTCAACCCTTTTACTGCATCTGATTGTCAATCCCCCTAACGCACATTTCCTGCCAATATTTACAACGGCATCGCATGAAGATGTAACTATAGTAAGCCCTCTGAAAACATTTTTATAAACTGAGCAGTCTTTGCCAATTGAAACAGAACCGGGTCCAATTATCCGAACAGGAGCATATGCCTTAAAAGGAAATCCTATTTTTACATTTCTCGTAAAAAAATTGTAGTAAATAATATATAAAAAACCTCTTAAAAAGGCTGTTAAACTCTGAAAAAAATATAACGGGTCTTGAATGCTTATTTTAATATTGTTTAAAGCTTTTCTATAAAACATCTGCATATTGTTTATTTTTCATGCCATTGTGGCTTTACAGCCTCACTTACATTGTCTGGCTGTTCAAAAAGGTTTGTGTTATTGGAAATATATTTTTTATAAACTCAATATCAAACCTATCATCTTCTCTATTTGCATTGCGTTGGCGCTGGGCTGAGACAATTACTATAGCTGCATTTGTCCTTCTGCTCATAAAAGCATCAAAAATAGTTGTAAGCTTGGCTGCATAACGGTTTGTGATTATCCTTCCGTTTATGTCATACCAAAAATAAAGGGTGCCAGATATATTTGTTGTCTTTTTAATCCTCAATATACCTTGGCTTGTAGGAATTTCTACAATATCAGCGCCTTCCTGCAATGGGTCGAAGCGGTAGTTGACTATTTCATTGCCCTGGTACTGAAGCGGAAAGTAACCTATGTAGAGCTTGATCTCATTCCCGTAATTATTGCGATAAATCCTTTTGAGCTCAATATCAGCTAAAAAAGATTTGAAAGGCAATTCTGAAAACAATGTATCTTGACCTGTCCACTTGTTGACGGTCTTGGGAAAGGTTTCCATGGGCATCTGCAAATACACAGGCATCGGCTTTAACAAAAGGAGATAGCCGCTTGTCAGAAACAGCAGGAAAGCTGCGAACAATAGGGCAATGTGAGAAGTCTGCCTTGTATGAAGTGAGAGGGTATGGTTTTCGCTAATTTGATTCCCATATTCAGATTTAGCAGGGATCCTTTTCAAAAGAAGGCTTATAGCCATAAGTAAAACCAAGCCAAAGAAGAATATAAAAGAAACATAGAAGATATCATATGGCCCATGTAGCGAGCTTCCTTTTTTGTAAAAAGCTAAAGCTCCTATAAGGGCTACCCTTAGCCCATTGGCAAAGATGCCAATAAAAAATGCCGAAGAAATTATAATGAACTTCCTAAGAAACGTCTTCTGCATCCAATAAGCCAGTGGTACCGCTATAGCCATAAGAGCAATTATATGGTTGATGCCATTGCACTCCTTTGCCACTTCAAGGGTTATGTTAGGAAGCTCAATAAACTGAGAGGTTCTAAGAACTGGTATTCCGATAAGCATCAACAGATTATACGCTATCCATGCAGCTATGTTTTGAAGATGAACGCTGATAATTCCCAAGAGGTCGGTGAATACAGGAAACATAAAAATGTTGTAACCTATAGGATACCAGAGGTATTTAAAGTAATTATAGCCCCATATCAGCAGGACAAGACCAAGAATAACAACTATTACTGAGAGATACTGAAGAAGCAAAATGCTGCTAAGCTTTCCAGAAACAAGCATCACACAGCCGATGGCAGTAACTGCAGTTCCTGAAAGGTAATTTGGCCGTACAAGGAGATTAAGGATTTGATGTCTTTTTGTCCATATCATGTAAAGGCTTGCGCCAAATATTACAGGACCGTGGGAAATCGTGTAGGTATACCATGTGCTCATTATCCATACAAAGGTGTCATAGAATACTGAAAGCAGCGCAATAGCTAAGACAATAAAATATTTAGTTAACCGATGAAATAGCCTGATTTTAATCACGCTCAACGTTGTTAAATAGCTGCTGCTCATTATAACAAGAACCCCGCTTAAAAGTATTAATACTGCCTATACAGAGCCTATCTCTCTGTAGGGCCAGCAAGAAAAATTAGAAACTCACTGGCAACCCTTTTTCTGCCCTTTTCATTAAGATGCCCGCCGTCATCAGTGTATTCTGACACGAGTGTATAATTCTTCTTGCCTCCGGATGTAAAGAAAGCCCTGCTGCCATCAGGATAGGTTGATTCTATCTCTGCGAGGTCAAAGAGAATGCCTTTGCCGCCATATTCTTTGCGCAACATCTCGTTGAAAAAATTTCTCTTTATATTATTATCCTCTTTTCCAATTAAACCCTTTAAAAAAGCCTTTGTAGAAGATTCAGGGATTGTAAGCGGAGCAGTAACATGGACAAATTTTGTTTTCGGGTATTTCGCCTTTAAACGTTCCATCGTATTTTTATAAGCCGAGAACATCTTCTCAACATCAGTCGTCCTGTTTATATCTACATAACAGAATTTGAATAATGCAACATCAGCATTATTTCCTATCCCCTTCTCCACATTTTTTGCAAAGTCATTGATTTTGGATTCAGGATTTTCATTCTCACCAATAGAAGAATGCAAAAGGATAGGGGAATTAAGAGCAGTTGCTTCACTCATTTTGACAATATTAAGCTTAACCTGCGGGTTCTCTTTAAGGATATCGCTTACCCCACCAAGTATATTGTTGCCAACGGATTGGTGACCAAAGTATATCTTCTTTTCAGAGAGATTTCTCAATACATTTTCTAAAGTTTTATTCTGTGACATTTCTCCTCCTACACTGACATTAGCGGTAAATAATATGATTAGAAAAGCTGTAAATATTAATTTTTTTGAATTTTCATACATACCCTATTCCTCCTCTAAATTTTTGATAATAGAATCTAATCATAAATTGAGCCTTTCCTGAGCTACCTTCAATATACCAGAAGCGCGTGCTGTATATATTTTGTTATACCCATCTTCCCTTGTCATCACACCTTCCCGCACCATGTTTGCAATCTCCCAGACATAGGGGTTGTAGCCGTAGGCCTTTTCATAAAGCTGATTTACAAAGGCATTCAAGAGGCAGTTTGTGGATTCGCCTTCATTATGATGGCCTACGCCGATATTTTCAAGCACCTTTAACTCTCTGCCTCAGTTCAGTCTTTGTTATTTTTCCTGCGCTTGTCTTTGGAAGTTCAGATTTAAATTCCACATGCTTTGGCACCATAAAGTTCTCAAGTTTTTTTGCGCAGAATCTCTGGACTTCTTTTTCTGTCAAGGTTGCACCATTCTTCAATACCACAAATGCCTTTATTGCCTGCCCAAGAATTTCGTCTGAAACTCCGATTACTGCTGCCTCTACAACGCCCTCAATCTCATACAGCACATTTTCTATCTCTTTAGGGCTGACCTTCTCGCCTCTGCTCTTGATTATATCGTCCTTTCTTGCAACAAAATAAAGATAGCCCTCTTCATCCATCTTAAACAGGTCGCCTGTATATAAAACCATTTCTCCGGGATATTTGCCCGGCTTCAGCCTCTTTGCTGTCTCCTCTGGCATCTCCCAGTAGCCCTTCATTACATTTGAACCCCTTACAACAAGCTCTCCGATAATATTCGGCCCAACCCTGTTGCCACCTTCATCTACAATATATACCTCTTCATTGGGCATACCTTTACCAACTGATGTTGGTCTTATATCAATCTGCTCTGGCGGAAGATAGGTAACGCGCTTGCACTCTGTAAGACCGTACATGGAATAAATCTTTGCCTTTGGAAAAACTTTTTTGAGCTTTGTTATATGAACCGGCGGCAGGGCTGCTGCTGTATTGGATATGTATCTTAAATTTTCAAAGTTATGATTTTTCAAATCCTCCATCTGCAAAAGGATTGCTGAAATTGTTGGAACTATTGGAAAGCCAGTAACCTTTTCTTTTTGAATGATATCAATAATCTTATATGGATAAGGAAAGGCCTCTTCTATAATTACCGTAGCACCCACATTAAATCCCATAAGCACCTGATATAAGCCATAGTCAAAAGACAAGGGAAGCGCATTTAGAATAATGTCGTCAGGGGTGTTTTCTAAATATTGTATTATTGAATTGGCAGATGAAACCATATTTAAATGCGTCATCATTACCCCCTTAGGGATACCAGTTGACCCAGAGGTGTATAGGATGCTTGCCAAATCAATATCTATAGACGGAGAAGCAGCAAAAGGCCTCCGTTGAGATGATTGACTGATAGGAATATCCTCCATGAATATATATCTCTGGCTGCCATTTACAATCTCTTTTTTTCTCCCTGCCAAAATTGCAAACTTCACTGAGGGTGTCATCTTATACGCTTCTGAGGCAATATCAAGCTTATTTATATGGCTTATTAATGCGCTTGTACGGCAGTTAGTAAGCATATAGTTCAGTTTCTCTTTTTTTGTTGTTGGATTAACCATCAGAAATACAGCGCCTGCCTTTAGCGCTGCAAAAATTGAGACAACCGCTTCTACAGAGTTATCAAGAAATATAGCAACCCTGTCGCCTCGCTCAACGCCTTCAGATATCATGAAGGAAGCAAGGCTGTTTGCCATCGCATCAATCTCTGAATAAGTAATCCTTTTGCTGCCGCAGATTAATGCGACCTTATTGGGATATTTTAAAGCGCTATTTTCTAAAAAATTATTTACAAGCATCTGAATCTTTACAGTCCAAGCCTCTTTTTTGCCTCGTTCAGCAGACCAGACGGCTGCTCCCCGTATATTTTTTTATACCCTTCTTCCCTGTCCATAGCCCCTGACCTTACCATGTTTGCAATCTCCCATACGTAGGGATGGAATTTGAATTTTTTGATATGAACATCATTGGCAAAGGCATTTAAAAGACAATTGGTTGAATTGGAATCTGTATCATCAGGCATCTTCCAGCCAAGCCGCTCAATCTCCTTTACTATCTTATCCTCATTATAATCTAAGAACGCAAGGGGATGGACATTGTAAGGAAACCTGTCTGCCATTGCAAAGTGTTCTTCTTTTAAAAAATAGGAGTTAACCTCGTCCCCGACTAATTTTGAAAGTGGATTTTGTATTGCTGCCTGAGTTGCTTTAATTAGCGCAGGATTTGTTTTCATTATAGAAGACTGAATTGGCGCCTGTCCCGGCGACCAGCCGTATCCTATCAGCATAATGCCTTTTTCAAGCGCAGTCTTTAATGTTATAAACTTTACAATGCCAATGCATGAGGTGCAGATTGTGCTTGCCCTCTCCAATGTCTTTTTGGAATATATGTCTTCCTCAGAAGCCCGTCGGAATATCTGTTTCATCATATCAAACCTTGGTTTGAATATCATGTGGTCTATTCCAAGTTTATCAGTAACACTTCTCATGTTATTGAAGGCAATATCAGAAACAAAGCTGTTGTCCAATGTAAGAGCAAGCACCCTTAAACCGTAACGCTCTTTGAGAATCTGCAGGGTGTAGGTGCTGTCCTTTCCGCCGCTGTATGCCATTAGACAATCGTATGAACCGTGATTGCGGTGGTTATTAATAAGCGCAAGAAATTTTTCTTCATATTCCTTTTTTTGCTCCTCTAATACTGTTATCCCCTTAAAACTCAGGCAATGGTTGCAGATGCCTTTGTCGTTAAATTTAATCCCGGGGAATGTTTCAGGCAGAATACATTGTGTACATATCTTCATATGCTTACCTCAATAGGACTATAATTTTTCTTTAACTCATGTTTTTTTATCTTGCCGCTTTCTGTTTTTGGAAGGGATTCAGCAAAATGGAAGCTCTTTGGTATCTTGTAAGTTGGAAGATTCTCATGGCACCAGCGCATCAATTCTTTTTCTGTGCAAATGCAGCCATCTTTCAATACAACATAGGCATGTATTGCCTCACCCAATATAGCATCCTCCATCCCTACAACTGCGGCCTCAAAAACATTAGGGTGTTCAAGAATGACCTCCTCTATTTCACGGGGTGCAATGCGATGCGCGCCGCTCTTAATCATGTCGCTTTTTCTGCTCAGAATATATATGTATCCTTCCTCGTCCACAGTTGCCATATCTCCTGTATAAAGCCTTCCATTACGCAATATCTTTGCAGACTCCTCCGTCTTCCCCCAGTATCCTGCCATTATATTCTTGCCTTCTGCAACAATCTCACCTGTTTCACCGGGTTTGACCTGCTCATTTTTTTCATTTAGGACATGAAGTGTTACGCCGGGTATAGCCTTCCCCACTGAGCCATGCTTTCTATACAAATCATCAGGTGGAAGGTAAGACAGCCTTGCAGACGCCTCTGTCTGGCCGTACATAATATATAGCTTTGCATGAGGAACTGCCTTTAGAATCTCATTGGCCATAACATGCGGCATTGGCCCTCCTGCCTGAGTAATGTAGCGGAGCGAGGGCAATGGGCAGCTCTTGAGATTGGAGCGGTTTAAAAGAATGGCAAAGGTTGAAGGCACTCCTGCAAAGCCAGTGACTTTTTCTCTGACCATGCTCTCCAGAACAACATTGGGATACATAAACCTGTTATCTACTACCAATGTTCCCCCCTGCATAATATGTGTGAGTAAAAGTGAATTGCCATATGAATAGTAGAATGGAAGCACTACCATAACACTGTCTTTTTCTGATAGAGACAGGTAATTGACAATAGAATGTGCATTTGCCATAAGGTTTTTATGCATAAGCATGACCCCTTTTGGCTCCCCTGTTGTCCCAGATGTATATATTATGGAGGCGATATCTGTCTCTGCTCTATCAACAGTATCTACACTGCCTTCATGCTTGCAGCATTCATTAAAGGAGTATATCGGTATATTGTCTGCCCCGTCGGTCTTACTCTCTCCATGCAAAAGTATAAAGCTGAAGGGGTATTTTTCTTTGTCAGCCTCAAGAAGCTTAATTAAGCCTGTATTTGTAATTATTCCTGACGGCTTGCAGTCAGCAGTAATTTTATGCAGGCCCCTCGGTTTTATGTCAGGGTTTACAGCAACAACAATGCCCCCTGCAAGCTGGACCCCAAAATAGGCAATCAAATACTCTGCTGAGTTATTAAGCGCTATTATTATCCTGTCCCCGCGCCTGAGCCCGTATCCCTGCAACGCTGCGGCAAGATTCAGAGAGATGGCAAGCAATTCGCTGTAAGTCATCCGTGTATTGCCATGAATGATCGCTGTCTTATCAGGATATTTTGAAGCGCTGTTTTTTAGAAAATTATCTATAAGCATTAGTTGCTGCCGTTTTGTTTTCTTTTAATAAAATTTGCGAGATTTGATATTGAATCAAGATTCTCCGGTATCATCTCTTCATCTTTAACCTTGATGTTAAATGTATCTTCCACAAAGGAAACAACCTCAAGAACTCCAGTTGAATCAATTATCCCGTTTTCTAAAAAGGAGTCTGTATCAGCGACCTTTTTCTCTTCGCCAAATAAAAAATTTTCTGTAATAAAATGCCTTACCTGTTCTTCTATCATGGTTTACTCCTATATTTGTTGATTATGCTTATTTAGTTGATTATGTTGACTTATCAATTTTGCAAGTCTTACATGCCTTATTCAACTTAATAACCTTTTCACCCTAATAATCACGGCAGGTTTTTTACAATCCTTGGGCCAATGATTTTTGTTACGCTTAAAGGAAGCCTTTTCCAGATGTTAATTGCTGTCTGGTATTTTGGATTATGGGGATTCAATTTCGGCAGTTTGCCGCCGTTTGAAAGCCAGTAATACCAGTAGAGCTGTATAGGTTTTGCACCCCACTGCTCCTTGAATCTATATGTGCCGCTCTCTATACTTGACCTTCCAAAATCAAACTGCTTATATCCATTTTCAATGGCAAATTTTAAAACACTCCAATACAAAAGCATATTAGGGCTCAGTTTGTTATATTCTTTTAAAGATGACGCCCATGGAATCTCAAGCCTTTTCTTGAAACCTATCAGAAATCCGCTGGCAACAGGCACCTCTTTTAATTTGATAGTGCATATCTTTGTATGTTCAGGATAGGACTTAAAAATATTTTCAAAAAAGTTTTTTCCATATACAGGCGTGCCGAGGTCTCTCATGTTTTTAGAAAAGACGCCATAAAAATTATTCAACTTGTCTATACCGCCGAATTCAACTGTCATGCCTTCTTCTTTTAAAGGCCTTTTTATCTGGCTCTTTAGCTTTGAACTAAATGAACCCCATAGCTCATCTGGCGTTTCAGGAAGGTCAAGAATAAGGCATACTTTTTCAGTTTTGCACTGAAGGTTATTTTCCCTATGCTGAACATCCCTGAACTCTATATGCCCGACACCATCTGCCTTGCCAGTATTAATTGCAGTGTTTATCAATTCTTTTTCTATCTCTGCATCATCCCCGCATGGTCCGCCATAGTTAAAAAAAGGTATGGAAACCATATAATCGCCAAATAATCTGCTTTTCAACCTGACAAGAGGAAGCACGCCATTTATTTTTTTGTTTACATTCCTTGCCATGAGATAATAGGTATTATGCCTAAAACTTCTTTCAATTACTTCCTTCCAGCAAGAGAGATGATAAAGGCTGGCCTTGTTTGTATTGGCTATGTAATCATCCCATTCATGGTATGATTGAGGTGTAAGTAATTCAATAATCATTATATATCTCTTATGACATCAGATACCCGTCCCCATCTGAAATCTGATAAAAGCCTTTTAAACCTATCCTCTGTTTTGTGCAGATTTGTATAGTGGCGGAATCTTGTCTTCCAGCCTACATTCTGCACAGGCTGCTCAGGGTCTATCTCCCATGGATGAAAATAAAAGATTGCAGGCTGCTTTTCATGATTGTTTAACCTTTTAATTCCTTTTTTAAAAAATATGTAAGGAAATAATCTGAAATATCCTCCGCCGGCAATCGGGAAATTTGAGTTGAAAAGCCTGATTGTTGATAATGGGAACTCTAAAATGCCGCCTGCCCCATTAAGATTAACTTTCACAGGAAAACGGCTAAAATCCTTAATACCGTATCTATCGTGTATTATTGGAAATATGCTTGAATCATATTTAAAACCTTCTTCTATGAGGATGTCCAGAGCCCAAAAAGATTCTTTGGTGATAGAATAGCTCGTTGCCCGATAACCTATGACAGGCTCTCCTGCAACATCCTCTATTATTTTTTTTGCCTTTCTTGTATCCTTGCGAAATTCGTCATAAGAAAGGTCGTAAACAAGGCGGTGATTGTATCCATGGCAGGCAAGTTCATGCCCGCGCCTTTGTATATCCTTGATTAGTTTCGGATAGCGCTCTGCCACCCAGCCGAGCACAAAGAAGGTTGCTTTAACCCCATATTCATCAAGCAGGTCTAATATCCTGCAGGTATTGCCCTCTACCCTGCTTTCAAATGTATGCCAGTCCTCAAATTTAACCTTGTCTGCAAAGGCTGAAACCATAAAGTAGTCTTCTACATCAATTGTAAGGGCATTAAGCATTGTTGCGAGTTGCGGGTCACGCGTTACGAGTTTCGGGTTCATTCCATTTATTCTCTACATACTGAATAAATCTATTTATCTTACTGCCTAATTCATCATATGCGTTAAGAAATAGCTGTAACTCTTTTTTATCAAGTTCATGAGTATCTTTTATAAAGTTTAGGTGAAGAATTGTTTCATCACATGAAGCGTGCGAATAAGTAAGAAATTTAATAAAGTCAGCTTTATACTTCTTTCTTCCATAGCCTTCTACTATGCAAGAGGCAACTCCTTTGGAAGACCTTCTTAATTGACTTCCTTCTTCATACATTTCATATTGTGGAAGCCTTAATGATATTTTGTGTAATTTAATTGCTAAATCGTATGACATTTTGTAAATCTCTAAGTCTCTGTAATTTTTCATTTGAGTTTTAGCTGCAAATTTCGCGCTTCTAACTCGTAACCCGTAACTCGTAACATGTCTTACTTAACTCATTCAACCGTTCATTTTTATCTTTTATAAACAGCCTGTCCACAAGCTGCATGGATAATATTCCGACCAATGCCATGTTATCTTTAAATCCCATTGCAAGATTCTTCCTGCACTTATTAACAAGCCTCTCTACTGATTGAGGGTTGAAATATCCGTTCTCTTTTATGCTTTTTGAAGATAGCATATCCTCTACATATTCAGGGATATTTCCATTACCAAAGAAGCTCTTGCTGTCAGGCGCCATATAAGGTTGTTTTGTCCTTTTAACTATATCCTGCGGCAGGTGCTTGCCGAGCGCCTTTTTTAATATATATTTTTCTTTTAGCACCTTCATTTTAAGATTCGGCGGTATGGCGCAGCAGAATTCAACAACCCT
>MHEL01000004.1:0-279 GCA_001803815.1 Nitrospirae bacterium RBG_19FT_COMBO_42_15
ATTACAAAAGATAAGGTTATCAGAAGGGAGATAAGGGTTACTGAACAGGAGATTATAAATACAAAGGAATTGAAAAGAAGCTATCAGAGGCTGAATAATCTTAACTTCTTTGAGACAGTTGAACTGCTTCCAAGAGAACTGCCTGAAAGCATGGTTGACTTAGATATAAAGGTAAAGGAAAAGCCAACAGGCGCATTGAGTTTTGGCGCTGGATACAATTCAGTTGACCATGTTGTTGGTATGGTAGAGATATCGCAGGGCAATCTGTTTGGTACAGGC
>MHEL01000004.1:320-957 GCA_001803815.1 Nitrospirae bacterium RBG_19FT_COMBO_42_15
AAACTACTCACTGAGTTTCAGGGAGCCTTGGCTATTTGATGAGCCTATGTCTTTGGGGTTGAATCTATATAAAAATGACCGTTCCTATGACAATTATAGTAAGGGCAGCATCGGCGGCAATGCTACCCTTGGCAGGTCATTTACTGATTATGTGAGCGGCAGCATCTCCTACAGCCTTGAACAGGTAAAGATTTATGATTTATATTCATATGCGCAAGATACTGTTAAAACAGATTGCGGCGCTGATTTGTCAGGCGCTGAGTATCCATTTAATAATTGCAAAAAGAAAATGACAAGCAGTGTCGGCATCAGCCTTGGCAGGGATTCAAGGGATAATTATCTTGACCCGAGAGAAGGTTCAAGCAACAGCATCTATTATGAATATGCAGGCGGCTTTTTAGGTGGAGACAATGCCTATTACAAAACCACTGGAACCTCAAGCTGGTATTTTCCCCTTGTGCTTGATACTGCAGTAATGTTTCGAGGAAAGATTGGTTATGCAATAGGGCACTCCAGCAAGACGCTTCCTACATATGAGAGGTTTTATACTGGGGGGATAAATACAGTAAGGGGATACAGATACGGCGAAGCAGGACCGCGTGACGGACAGGGGAACAGAATCGGTGGTGATAAAGAG
>MHEL01000004.1:992-2402 GCA_001803815.1 Nitrospirae bacterium RBG_19FT_COMBO_42_15
ACCAGAGGCGAAGATAAGGGGTGTAGCTTTTTTTGATGCGGGAAGGGCATTTAATGATGGATCAAGCGGGGGTGATTATGAACGACTGACTGATCACGGCACTTGTTATAAAACCTCTACTGACCCTGACAGGTATGAATGCCAGAAACAGTGGCTTAGATACAGTGTTGGCGCAGGAATCCGCTGGATATCGCCTCTTGGGCCTCTAAGGCTTGAATGGGGATATAAGCTTGGAAAATTTACATGGGAGAGCAAGAGCGCCTTTGAATTTGCAATAGGGACATTCTTTTAAAAATTAAAAACGAAAGGGGTTTATACAATGAAAGGACTTTCAATTTTTTTGCTAACATTATTTGCAGTAATTTTAGGTTTCACAAACCCTGCTTACACAGCAGAGATTAAAGTAGGGTCAATTGACAGCCAGAGGGTTCTGAATGAATCTAAAAAGGCGATAGATATTTCTAAATCTGTTGAAGAATTTGCAAAGGGCAAAGAGAAACTTTTAGAGAACGATAAAAAAGAGCTTGAAAAAATGGATGAGGAATATCAGAAACAGATTTCAATCTTAAGTCCTGAGGCAAGAAAGCAAAAAGAGGAGCAGATAAAAAAGAAGTTTGAGGATTTCCAGAAAAAGAGGGCAGCATTGTCAGATGAGGTTCGCAAAAAAAATGCAGAGGTTTCAAAATCCTTTGGCGAGAAGATAGAAAGTATTGTAAAGGCGCTCGGCAAGAAAGAGGGATTTACATTGATTGTTGAAAAAAGGGGATTGATGTATTCACCTGATGATTTTTATCCTCTTGACCTTACAGACAGAATTATTAAGGAAATAGATTCGCAAAAATAATATGCAAAAAAGTTCAGGCATAAAACTAAAAGACTTAGCAAAGTTATTAGAAGGCGAGCTGTCCGGCAATGGAGAAATCCTAATCACGGGTATCTCCGGCATCCGTGAGGCTAAGGAAGGAGATATCACATTTGTCTCGCATAAAAAATATAAGCCTGAGCTTGAAAAGACAAAGGCATCTGCTATAATTTCAACAAGGGAGTTTAAGTATTTAAATAAGAATTTTATCTTTGTAGATAATCCATATTTTGCATTTAGCAGGATATTAAAATATTTTTATGAAAAGGAATACAAGCCGCGAGGTATAGACCCAAAGGCTGTTATAGGAAATAATGCAGCCATTGGCAAGGATGTAAGCATATATCCCCTTGCTGTATTAGGCGATAATGTTAATATTGGCGACAGGGTTGTAATATATTCAGGCGTGTATATTGGAGATAACAGCGTTATTGACGATGATTCGCTTATTTATCCCAATGTTACTATAAGAGAGAATGTAGTAATAGGCAAGAGGGTTATACTGCACAGCGGCGTTGTGATAGGAAGCGACGGCTTCGGCTATGCAA
>MHEL01000004.1:2570-7139 GCA_001803815.1 Nitrospirae bacterium RBG_19FT_COMBO_42_15
GAGATAGGAAAACATTGCGTAATCGGAGGCCAGGTCGGTTTTGTTGACCATATAAAGATTGGCGATAATGTTATGATAGGCGCCCAGTCAGGTGTTATGAACGATGTTGAGCCTAATCAGATTATCTTGGGAAGCCCGGCAATTCCGCACAAAGACTGGCTTAAGGCGCAGGCAGTCTATCAGAAATTGCCTGAGATGAGAAAGAAGATCAGCGATTTAGAAAAGAGGCTTGCGGAATTAGAAAAGAAGGCATAAACTTAATTTAAGGAGGTTGTTATAATGATTGACATCAGGGAGATTCAAGCAATCCTGCCGCATCGCTATCCATTCTTATTAATTGACAGGATAATTGAATTAGAGCCTAAAAAAAAGATAGTTGGCATAAAAAATGTAACAATCAATGAACCTTTTTTTCAGGGGCATTTTCCGGGCAATCCTATAATGCCGGGTGTTTTGATACTTGAGGCAATGGCGCAGGCAGGCGGCATACTTGCTGTAAAATCAACTGATAATCTGGAAGGCAAAGAAAAGACTGTCTTTTTCCTTGGCATTGACAAGGCAAAATTCAGAAAGCCTGTTGTGCCAGGAGATCAGATTAAATTTGAAATTACTATTATCCATGAAAGGGCGCCGACATGGAAGGTAAGCGCAAAGGCCTTTGTTGATGAAAAACTTGTCTGCGAGGCAGAATTAACAGCAATGGTAGCGGAGAAGAAAAATGGGTAATGTAGATATTGAAAACCAGAAGCCTGCCTGTTCGGCAGACAGGATTGAGATACATCCAACAGCAATAATACATCCTGATGCAGAGATTGCAGAAGGCGTCAGCATAGGTCCGTATTCTGTTATTGGAAAGGATGTGAGGATTGCAAAGGGAACAAAGGTCAGCTCCCATGTAGTTATAGAAGGCTGGACTGAGATTGGTGAAAATAATACAATCTACCAGTTTGCCTCATTAGGCGGCCCTGCCCAGTCAGTAAAGTATAAGGGTGAAAAGACATATCTCAAGGTTGGCAATAACAATCTTATCAGGGAATATGTGACGCTGAACAGAGGAACTGTTCAGGGTTTTGGCGAGACAACTATAGGCGACAATAATTTTCTCATGGCCTATGTGCATATTGCCCATGACTGCAGGATAGGGAATGATATTATTATTGCCAATTCAGTAGGCCTTGCAGGCCACATAGAGATAGGAGACCATTCTATAATCGGCGGCATGACAGGCGTGCATCAATTTGTAAGGATTGGCGCCTATACAATGGTTGGCGCAATGTCTGCTATCCCTCTTGATATCCCGCCTTATGTAAGCGCATCAGGCATGAGGGCATCGCTTTACGGTCTAAATGTAATAGGCTTAAAGAGGCACGGTTTTTCAGATGAGCTGATAAATAATCTCAAACAGGCTTACAAGATAATATTCAAATCTAAACTCCTTTTAACTGATGCAATTAAAAAGGTTCGCGGAGAGGTTGTTATGTCAAAGGAATTGGAATACTTTCTTAATTTCTTAGAAACCTCTGAACGGGGAATCTGCAGGTAATGGAAGTAATTGGCCTTATTGCCGGTGACGGCAATTTTCCAATAATACTATCAGACGGTTTAAGGGAAAAGGGGAAAAAGGTTATCGCAGTAGGCTTGGAGAATATAACATCGCCTGCTCTTGAAAAGAATGTTGAAAGGCTTCACTGGATCAAGGTAGGCCAGCTCGGCAGGCTTATAAAGATTTTTAAAAAAGAGGGAATAAGCAGGGTTGTTATGGCTGGAAAGGTTTCAAAGACCTTTATGTTTAAAGATATTAGGCCTGACCTGAGGGCAATAGCGCTCTATATGAGGCTGAAGGACAGAAAGGATGATTCACTCCTCCTTGGAATAGTATCAGAATTGGAAAAAGAGGGTATAAGGGTAGAAGAGCCTACACGATATGTTCCGCATCTGCTTGCAGAAAAGGGTGTTATTACAAAAAGAAAGCCAAAAAAAGAGGAATTAAAGGATATAGAATTCGGCTGGCCCATTGCAAAGGAGATGGGAAGGCTTGATATCGGGCAGACAGTGGTTGTAAAGAATATGGCAGTGCTATCTGTTGAGGCAATAGAAGGGACAGATGCGGCAATCAAAAGGGCTGGCGAGCTCGGCAGGGGCGGTATTGTTGTAATAAAGGTGGCAAAGCCAAAGCAGGATATGCGTTTTGATGCGCCTGTTATCGGTTTGAATACCATCCGCACCTTAAAAGAGGCAAAGGCAGCAGCGCTATGTATTGAGGCAGGAAAGACCATACTTCTTGAAAAAGAAGATATGATAAAATTAGCGGATAAGGAAAAAATCTGCATTATCGGAATGTAAGAATATGAAAAAGATTAAAGTCGGCGTTATAGGCGTTGGTTATCTTGGCGAGCATCATGCAAGGGTATATTCACAGCTTAAGGGGGTTCAGCTTGCCGGTGTTGTTGATTTAGACAAAAACAGGGCTGATGAGATAGCAAGAAGGTCGGCCACCAAGCCTTATTATGATTATAAGGATCTGATTGATTTGGTTGACGCAGTAAGCATAGTTGTTCCTACGCCGCTCCATTACAGGATTGCCAGCGAGTTCCTGAAAAACGGCGTGGATATTCTGCTTGAAAAACCCATGACAACAACTGTCAGCGAGGCTGAAAGGCTTTTAAAGATAGCAAAGACAAAAAAACTTATACTTCAGATAGGCCATATTGAGCGGTATAACTCTGCTGTAAAGGCCTTAGAATCTATAATAGACAGGCCGATGTATATTGAATCAAGGAGATTCGGGCCATTTGCAGACAGGGTCTCTGACGTTGATGTTATACTTGACCTTATGATACATGATATTGATATAGTTTTGAGCCTGGTGGATTCAGATATAAAATCTATTAATGCAACAGGCGTGTCTGTTATGACATCGCATAATGATATTGCAAATGCGCATATTGAGTTTAAAAACGGCTGTGTGGCTAATCTTACTGTAAGCAGGATGTCAATTGATAAGCTGAGAAAGATAAGCATATACCAGCCTGAGACATACTTCACACTTGACTATAAAGAGCAGGAGATTATCCTTCACAAGCGGATATGGAACAGGGTGAATAACAGGATGGTTCCAGAGATAAGCACTGAGAATATTGACCTGATTAAGGAGGAGCCATTAAAGGCAGAATTGGCGTCTTTTATTGAATCAGTGAGAAAAAGGAAAAAACCGATTGTGTCAGGCATAGAGGGCAAGAAGGCATTAGAGGTCGCCCTTGCAGTGTTAGAAGATACAAGAAAAAGGAGATTGCTTTTTGATGAAGATTCAAATGGTAGATCTAAAGGCGCAATATCACGCCATAGAAGAAGAAATTGACGCAAAGATAAAGGAGATAATCCATAGCAGTCATTTTATAATCGGTAACAATGTAACTGAGTTTGAGAAGGAGATTGCTGCATATTATGACACTAAACATGCAATCGGCGTTGCCTCCGGCACAGATGCCCTGCATCTTGCCATCCTTGCATGTGGAATTGGAAAGGGCGACGAGGTAATTACAACGCCATTTACATTCATAGCGACTGCTGAGGCAATTACTTATACAGGCGCAAGACCTGTATTTGTGGATATTGATGAGAAGACATTTAATATAGATGTAAAAAAGATTAAGAAGGCAGTAACAAAAAAGACAAAAGCTATTCTTCCTGTTCATCTCTTTGGCCTTTCTGCAGATATGGAGAAGATAAAAGGGCTTGCTGATGAATATAAACTGAAAATAATTGAAGACTGTGCCCAATCATTTGGCGCTGAATATAAAGGCAAAAAGACAGGGGCAATAGGCAATGCAGGGTGCTTCAGTTTTTTCCCGAGCAAGAATCTCGGCTGTTACGGTGACGGCGGCATGGTTATTATGAATGATGATAATATGGCAGAGAAGATAAGGATGCTTCGTAATCACGGACAGAAAGTAAGATACTACCATTCTGTAATCGGCTACAACAGCAGGCTTGATGAGATACAGGCAGGGATATTAAGGGTAAAGTTAAAAAGGATTGACGACTATAACAGAAAGAGAGGAAGGAATGCCCAGCTTTATACAGAAGGGCTGAAGGGAAGCGGCATTATTACACCATCAGAGTCCGAAGGTTATTATCATGTATTTCATCAATACAGCATAAGGACATCAAAAAGGGATTCAATTCAGAATGGCCTGACTGAAGCGGGTATTGCCTCTGCAATTTATTATCCAGTGCCTCTTCATCTTCAGGAATCTTATAAAGAGCTCGGATATAAAAAGGGTGATTTTCCTGTGAGCGAGGCTGCTGCCTCTGATATCATATCTCTGCCAATGTATCCGGAGCTTACTGCAGAGCAGATAGACGAGGTTTGTAAGACAATAAAGGAGTTGATATAGAAAGCAGCAAAAGAATAATGATTGTTGCAGGCGAAGCATCAGGCGATGTGCATGCTGCCAATCTTGCAAAGGAGCTTTACAGGCTTAAACCTGATTTAAAGATATTCGGCCTCGGCAGCGAAAGGATGCGTCAGGCAAATGTAGAGACTATTTATGACATAAGAGATACCTC
>MHEL01000005.1 GCA_001803815.1 Nitrospirae bacterium RBG_19FT_COMBO_42_15
AAATCCTTATAAAATCTTGACATTATCTTTATCTTATTGTAATATAAGAATAATTTTATATTTCTTGTTTGTCTCTTTTCCATTTTGCTTGAATAATAAAAAGGGAGGAATAATCTTATGAGAAAGATGGATCTTGCAAACGAGGTTTTTGAAAAGACAGGGATTTCAAAGAAAGAGGCATCAGATATAGTGGAGATTATTCTGAATACTGTGAAAGATACACTCCATGGAGGCGAAACAGTAAAGATTGCAGGTTTTGGGAATTTTGTTGTGCGTAGCAAGAAACTGAGAAAAGGAAGGAATCCAAAAACAGGTGAGGAGATTGATATTGCTCCTCGTCGTGTAATTACATTCAGGCCGAGTCAGGTATTTAAAAGCTATGTTAATCAGTCAGCAGTGTCAGGCGCTCAAGAAGGGTCGAATCAGCCACAATCACCAGCAGCTTAAGTATAGGAAAATATTAGGCCAAGATGGCAAAGGACTTTCCTGAAAAATTATTTTATAAGATAGGGGAAGTAAGCAAGATAACCGGAATGGAATCCTATGTCTTGAGATACTGGGAATCTGAATTTCCCTTTCTCCACCCAAGAAAAAATAAAGCAGGTCAGAGGGTATATTTAGGCAAAGACATTGATACTATTCTTAAGATTAAGAAGATGCTCTATGAGGAAGGTTTTACAATAGCGGGTGTTAAAAAGAAGTTTAATGTAGAGCCTGAAGCAGATGCAGAAAGTAAATTTTATACTAAAGCAATAAAAAAGGTTAAGAAGGACTTAAAAGATATACTCAACTTGATGAGTAGAGTGGATAAAAAGGTCGGTAATTGACAGATGTTAAACGGGGCGTAGCGCAGCCTGGTAGCGCACTCGCTTGGGGTGTGAGTGGTCGGCCGTTCAAATCGGCTCGCCCCGACCATAAAGCTTGAATACCTGAAATCATAGAATCCGCCTTTGGCGGATTTTATATTTGTGAGCCCCGTTAGAGACAGGTTGCCAGCGGCAACCGTCAGGCGCCTTTGGCGCCTTGTCTCTAACGGGGTGGATAAGGAGCTAAATTGAAGATCTTTGTTACAAATGATGATGGCATATATTCCCACGGCATCCGTGTGCTTGCAGAGGCGTTGAAAGAGATAGGTGATGTATTGGTTATTGCCCCTGACAGGGAGAGGACTGCAGCAGGCCATGCGCTTACACTGCATAAGCCCCTGCGGTTGGAAGAGATAGAAAAGGGATATTTTGCAGGCAATGGAACGCCAACGGACTGTGTAAATCTTGCAATTAACGGCATATTGAAAAAACTGCCTGATATTGTTGTCTCAGGTATAAATAAGGGCGGCAATCTTGGCGAGGATGTCACCTATTCCGGCACGGTCTCTGCTGCTGTTGAAGGGACAATACTTGGCGTGCCTTCCATTGCAATATCACTTGTTGCAGATGTGGATTATAAATTTGAGGCTGCTGCCAGCATTGCAGTGAAACTCACAAAGATAATTCTGGAAAAGGGTTTGCCAAAGGATACGCTTTTGAATATAAATGTTCCAAATATCACAAAAGAAGAGATAAAGGGTGTAAAGATTACAAGGCTGGGAAAGAGGATATACGACAGAAATTCAATAATTGAGAACATTGACCCACGCGGCAGAAAGTATTACTGGATAGGCGGCAGCAGGATGACATGGGAAAAGATGGAAGACAGTGATTTTGAAGCTATTGAGGAGAATATGATATCTGTAACCCCGCTCCGCCTTGATTTAACAAATTATGCTGTGATTGATGATTTGAAAAAGTGGGATATTAAGTTTAACAACGGCAATGGCTGATTTATGAAAAATTACGATGTAATAATAGTCGGCGCTGGGCCCGGCGGTATCTTTACTGCATTAGAACTGGTTAAGCTGAATTCAGGTTTAAAGATACTGCTTATAGACAAAGGCGGTGATATAGAACACCGTTCCTGCCCTGCTATAATAAATAACAGGCCATGCGCTGAATTTAACTGCAATCTTTGCGGCCTCTTGTGCGGATGGGGCGGCGCAGGCGCATTCAGCGACGGCAAATTAAATCTCTCTACACAGATAGGCGGCTCTCTGAATCAGTATTTTGATGAGGAGAAGCTCTCTGAACTTATCAAGTATGTTGATGACCTGTATATTTTTCACGGTGCGCCAACAGAGGTATACGGCACAAATGAAAAGAGGGTGCAGAAGTTTATTGATGCAGCAATTAAATATGACCTGAAATTAGTTCCTTCAAAGATAAGGCACCTTGGCAGCGACAGAAGTATACCATTTTTAAAGGGCATATATGAGGTTTTAAATGAGAAGATTGACATCAAGCTTCGGACAGAGGTTGAGCAGGTAATCGTAAGGGATAAGAAGGCGATAGGCGTTAAGACAGCAAAGGGTGAGGAGATATTTGCAGAATATATTATCCTTGCGCCGGGAAGGGTTGGCGCATCATGGCTTGAAAAGGAGGCAAAGAGGCTTAAACTTACCACAATCAATAACCCTGTTGATATAGGCGTCCGTGTTGAGGTGCCAGCCACAGTCCTTAAAGAATTAACAGACGCCACATACGAGGCCAAATTAATCTACTATTCAAAAAAGTTTGACGACCAGGTAAGGACATTCTGCATGAATCCCTATGGCGAGGTGGTTAAGGAGTTCAATCATGGCATTGCAACTGTAAACGGACATAGCTACGCAGAGAAGAAATTGGAGAATACAAATTTTGCAATTCTTGTAAGCACTTTCTTTACAGAGCCTTTTCATGAGCCTATTGCGTATGGTGAATATATAGCAAGGCTTGCCAACCTGATTTCAGGAGGAATAATTGTTCAGCGCCTTGGTGATTTAAAGATGGGCAAGAGGTCTACTCCAGAGAGGATAAAAAGAGGGCTTGTGAATCCTTCCTTAAAAGATGCAACACCCGGCGATTTGAGCTTTGCCATACCGTACCGCTGTTTGTCAGACATACTTGAGATGCTTGAGGCAATGGATAATATTTCACCTGGCGTGAATTCAAGGCATACGCTCCTTTACGGGTTGGAGGTTAAATTTTATTCAATGCGGATAAAGCTTACAAATAGTTTAGAAACAGAGGTGCCGAATCTATTTGCAGTAGGCGACGGCGCTGGGGTAAGCAGGGGGCTTATTCAGGCATCTGCCTCAGGCGTTGCAGTGGCAAGGGAAATTAAAAAGAGGCTGGGCGGCATAAAATGAACTTTGATGCTGCGAGGAATCGGATGGTTGATGAGCAGCTTATACCAAGGGGGATAAACGAGCCGCGAGTCCTTTCTGCTATGAGAAAGGTTCCGAGGCATCTCTTTGTAGAAGAGGCGCTGCAGGACAGGGCGTACGGCGACTATGCCCTGCCAATCGGCGAGAAGCAGACTATATCACAGCCTTATATGGTTGCTTTAATGACAGAGGCGCTTGAACTGAGCGGCAGCGAGATAGTCCTTGAGATAGGTACAGGCTCAGGCTATCAGGCAGCGATATTGGCAGAGCTGTCAAGGCAGGTGTATTCAATTGAGAGGATAGCAAGTTTAGCGCTCAGGGCAAGAAAGGTTATCGAAGTCTTAGGTTATAAGAATGTAGATATAAAGATATATGACGGCACACTCGGCTGGGAGGAGAAGGCGCCATTTGACGGCATAATAGTAACGGCAAGCGCCCCTGATATACCTAAATCTCTGACTGACCAGCTTAAGCTTGGAGGAAGGCTTGTTATTCCAGTCGGCACGAGGCACTTTCAGACATTAATAAAGGTGGTAAAAAAGAAGGACGGCCTTGTTAAGATGCCTCTGACAGAGTGTGTGTTTGTGCCGCTTATCGGCGCCTATGGATGGGGAGAGTAGTGGATATCTATACCTTAGGAAAAGAAGAGATAGATAAATTTTTAAAGAGAAGAAGAAGGATCAAGTTTGAGGAAAATGAGTTTGAGGGGAAGCTTGATTTAATGCTCAGGGAGATTCTTCAGAAGGCGAATGAATTTGTTCCTTCAGAGTCAGGTTCTATATTGCTTGATGAACCTGAAAAGAAAAGCCCTTTCCTTGATAGAAATAACCTGGTTTTTGTGGCCTGTTTTGGCGAAGGGTCCTCAAAATTAACAGGCGTTTCTCTGCCTTCTACAAAGGGCATAGTAGGCCGCACATACTGCACAGGCGAATCGTATGTAAGTCCGGATGTAAGAGAGGATAAACATTTTTATGGCGAGATTGATAAAAAAACACAGTTTGTGACAAAGTCAATAATCTGTGTTCCTGTTCTGATAGGTAAATCTGTCTGCGGTGTAATTGAGCTTTTAAACAGAAAAGGAAAGGTCAATTATACAAAAGAAGACCTTAACCTCCTTGAGATATTCGCAGCCTATACCTCTACATTAATCCAGAATGTGCTTGATGCAAAAAGGCACAAGGAGCTTTCAAAAGAGGACAGCCTGACAGGTTTATATAATGACAGATACTTTCATATACAGCTTGACATGGAGGTTAAGAAGGCAAGGGAGCAGAGAAAAGAGCTGAGCCTTATATTTTTTGACCTTGATAATTTTAAATTTGTAAATGACAGCTATGGCCACCTTGCAGGAAGCCGCGTGCTTACAGAGGTTGGCGGTATTCTGAGGGATGTTGTACAGGCTGAAAATGCGGTGATTGCCAGATACGGCGGCGACGAGTTTGTAATAATCCTGCCTGATATAAATTATGCGCAGGCATTTAAGATAGGCAATGATATAAAAGAGTCTATCAAACACCATATTTTTTTAGAAGAGGCAAGCCGCTACGGTGATCCAGCGCATCATATAAAGGGCGCTATAACGAGCAGTGTTGGCGTTGCATCATATCTGGACTGCATAACAATGGAAAGAAAATTTGAAGAGGATAAAAACCTTTTTATAAAATTGGCTGATGAGGCAATGTACAGGGCAAAGGAGACAGGAAGGGACAAGGTCTGCCTTAGGCGGGGGGACTGCACCTACCTGTTTTCAAAATAATAGACGGCTTCACCGATTCTGCAATTTTTGAATCTGGAGCTTTTTACTTTGCTGTGGAGATATTACATTGATAAAGATATATAATACATTAAAAGGCGAGAAAGAGGATTTCATTCCTCAAAAAAATAATGAGGTGAAGATGTATGTATGCGGGCCGACTGTTTATGATTTGAGCCACATAGGCCATGCAAGGAGCGCTGTTGCCTTTGATGTTATATACA
>MHEL01000006.1:0-4583 GCA_001803815.1 Nitrospirae bacterium RBG_19FT_COMBO_42_15
CACGGAAATGACCCTGATACAGCACCAATCGCGTATCTGACAAACGCGCCTCACAGGCTCGGCTGGGAAGAGAGCAGACTTTCCTTTCTCTTTACAATGCCTGTAAAGACACGAGATGAAGTGAAACACTTTACACAGGTAAGAATAGATATGCTCTCTGACACTGGAATTGTATCAGATGGCATTGGTCTTGACATGCCTTTAAATCAAAAAGATAAAGATGAGGCGCTGAATTTTTTAAAGAAAAATAATATACAAAATGGCTCCTTTGCAGGCCTCCATCCCTTTGGCAGTAAGCCTTATAAATGGTGGCCATTGGACAGGATGGCAAAGGCAGGGGATTATCTTTATAAAAAATATAATCTGCAGCCAATTATCTTTGGCGGGATTAAAGAAAGAGAAAAGGCAATTGAGCTGTCAAGCATGATGGAGGCAAAACCTCTTATTGCTGCAGGCGCTCTAAGTATCCGCGGTTCTGCAGCGCTTATTAAAAAATGCAGATTGTTCATAACCACAGACAGCGGGCCAATGCACATTGCACAGGCAATGAGAACCCCAACAATAGCCCTCTTATGGTCAACAAGCACACAAACAGGCCCTGTTAATCAGGACAGCGTTGTATTATATGGCAAATGCAGTAATAAAGATAAAAGCCCAACCTCATGTACAGATAAAATCCTTGTTGAAGATGTTAAAAATGCAGTTGCAAAATTATTTTTAAAATAAATGATTTTGTTCTTGACCTGACAGATATGTTTCTGCTATAGTGTCTTAAAATTAGTTGTAGATCGGTTTATATGTTATGAAAAAAGTCTTTAAAACACAAAACCTCTATAGCGAAAATCTATTGAAAGGAGGTATTGTGCAATGACAACAGGAAAAGTTAAGTGGTTTAATGAGTCCAAAGGTTTTGGATTTATTGAGCAGGAATCTGGTGAAGATGTTTTTGTGCATTTTTCTGCCATCTCAGGTGATGGTTTTAAAACCCTGAAAGAAGGTCAGAAGGTGCAGTTTGACATTACAAAAGGCCCAAAAGGCCCACAGGCAGCAAATGTAATACCAGAGTAAGCTTTAAAATAGCTTAAACCAAAAAGCCCGCATATTTAAAATATGCGGGCTTTTTTTATTGCTTTTCTCGCCGTGAGATAGGTTTTCACACAGGCTTTTTTCAAACTATTTAATTGAAGGCTTTTTTGAATATGCCATATCATGAGTGCCAAAAGTAAGAAAGATTGTGGTTTTCAAATCCATTTCTTTACAAATAGTGTTGGAGCAGCCTACCAAATTTTGGAATTTTCTGTTTCTGCATTCTTCACAAATTGTAAAAATAATCCTGAAAGACTTTGTAACCCTTGCGGAACGAAGCCCTTTAAGTTCTCCAACGAGCAGTTCGCTTTTACAATTAGCATATGGATTTTCACAAAGAAGTCTTACCTTTTTGGCGAGTATCTTTTTAAGATGCTGGTGCTTTTCAGTCTGTTTTAGAAACTCAGGAGCAAAATATGGTTTATAATTTTCCAAATACATCCTCAAAGGAAAGTAGTTTTATTCCTTTGCGTAATTGCTGTTTTGCATGCCTTATAGATTTAAGCAATTCTTTGCTGGACATAATCTTTAATGTTTCGCTAATTCTTTCCCAATCTTCAAAACTCAAAACAACTGATTTTGGCTTGCCTTCAGGCGTAGTAATAAACTCTATCGCAGGCAGTTCTTGTGTTTTTAACACCTTTATTACCTCCTTTTCTTAATTGATTTTATTAATATAAAATATATCACAGAGTCATAAAAAAATCTATTCAAAAAGTCGGGTGGGCAAAGGCATAGTAAGCCTTCGGCGCATTCTCTCACTGAACAATTGCCTAACCATAATATGCATTGCAATTTCTTGAATAAGGATAGCTTTTTCCGCTTGACAGGCGCCCTTTAAATGGGTGACCCTGTTTACCAGTGTTGTTAAGGTCTTTGGTGTAACCTTTGACTGGCTTGTTTTTGGCAAGGGGCCGAAATACAGGTGTTAGTATTAAAGACAACCTTAAGCAATTTCTACATGCAGTCTTTTACCAAAAATCTTAGCAACCTTTTCTAAGGTCATTATAGTCGCATTGAATTTATTAGGATTCTCAAGCCTCTGATATGCCTGATAGGAAATATCCAGTTTGCTTGCTGCTGCTATCTGGCTTATTTTCTGTTCTTCCCTAATCTTTCTTAGCATTATAGGGATTGCAACATCAGGGTCAGGCTCTATTTGATAAATGTTTTTCCCTTTTAATGAAGAAGGCACGGGTATTTTAAAGCCTCTATCAAAAATTGATGCTAGATAACCTGACAACGCCTCTCTTGCATTTTGAAGGGCTTCATCTAAAGCCTCTCCTTCTGTAAGACATCCCTCTAAATCAGGAAACTCAACCAAATAACTTTTATCTTCCTTCTGGTAAGTAATCCTTGCAGGATAAAATATCCTTTCCATTTTTCCTTCCACCTCTCCTTATTTAATTCCAGCTTGTTTTAAGATGTCATTTGCCAATCCTTTACCTAAGTCTCTGCTTCCATGATACGGTACGGATACGGTCTTTTTATCTTTAATCATGATGTAATGGCTGCCTCTGATTCTATCTACAACCCAACCATGCTCCTTAAGAAGCCTTATAAGCTCCTTTGATTTCATCAGTCCCTTTTTTTGCCTTGCGTTAACGCAAAGATTATTCTTTGAATATAATATACAACATATATGTTGCATTGTCAAGGTAAAAAATAAGGATAGCTTTTTCCGCTTGACAGGTCCCCTTTAAATGGGTGAACCCCTTATTTTCTTTTATACAACCGCTAACCTCGCATTCTTTGTCAAGGGTGTAGACCTGACCCCAATTTTTTTTCTTGGTGTTTATTTTTCTTGTAAAAGTATAAGGTTGAAAAAGTAATAGAAAGAGAGCAAATATCAATAGGCAAGTCTGACCCTATTATCTGGCTTGTCAAGAGTGTAGACCTGACCCCCATTCTTTTTTCAAAGATATTGGCGAGAGAAAATTCTTTTTTCTCGCCTTAGGATAGGTTTTCCGCTTGACAGGTGCCCTTTAAATGGGTGACCCCAATTTTTCTTTCTTTATACTTCCGTAATGGAGTAAGCCCTTTTACCAGGCTTCAACTTTCAAATTTTCTACAGCATTAAAATGCGTATCTCTCGTAACCAAAGTAAGATTATATTGCTGGGCAATCGCAGCAATCCATATATCATTTTCTGGAATCGGTTGACCTTTTTCTTTTAGATGATTTCTAATGCTGCCATATCTTTTTGCTGTTTCTGTATTACAGGAAAGTACAGTATTATTGAGAGTAAATTTATCTATCCTGATAAGGTTTTCTTGGACTTGAAGCGACTTATATGCTCCAAAATATAGTTCTCCAACAGCAATACATGAAATAAAAACCTCTGTAGCATTAGCTATGCATTTATGAACTGCTGTATCTTCAGCAAAAAGGGCAATTATTACATTCGTATCCAGAAGAAATTTACCATTCACCTATGTCCACCTTTTCACAGCCTTCCTCTATAGCTTTAGATATTAGCTGTAAATCATCAGGGGGGATGATTCCTTCAAATTGCAAAAGGCTTTTACCCTCAACTCCTTTTGGTGCCAACGCCTTCACAAAATCAAGAACACGAAGCTGAAGATCATAAGGGAGTTTTTCAACCTGGGCAATAAGATTATCTTTTATAGATGTGGCTGTCATAAAATTACCTCCATTATTTGACTTAATTATACCATGTTATCTAAAGAAAATACAAAGAAAAAATAAGGAAAGAGAAGACAAAAAGACAAGGAACGAGACATGGTAAAGGATGTTTAATAACTCATAAAGATATTGGCGAGAAAAAAATTCTTTTTCTCGTCTTGGGATAGCTTTTTCCGCTTGACAGGTGCCCTTTAAATGGGTGACCCCTATCGCTTGTTCCTTCATTTCGGACAGTAGTGTCATTTTTCTAATCATAGCATAACGGCCAGCGTAACCGGCCAGATTTGGAGCGTAGCGGAAAAGCCGGTCTTAGTTGACGCTGTTGTTATACGGTATATGTTTCAGCGCACTACAATCAATATCAATAGCCATACCAAAAGTCCTATGACCACATAGAGCAAGACCTTTTGCCTATCTACAATAGCCTGTAATCGGCTCACGTCACCCTTTAAACTCCTGATATTTTCGAACACTCTCTCCTGAGATGCTGTTGCGTGCATGGTCAGCTTACTAACTACTTTCATTAGAGACTCGTCTTTTTCTTCATCGCCTTCCGATATGGAGGCAAGAACGTCTTTAATCTTTCTTTCAACTCGGTCAGCGAGGTCCTCGCTGCTATCAATGTCATTGCCAAACTCTTCCACTATAGATTCTTCCCCGACCTCACAGATGCACGGCAAGAACTTTTTGAGTCTTTCAGTATCCCGCCTCTTGGCCCATTCGTTTGAGAAGTTCTTAAAGGTTGCCCAAGTATCCCCATCGACGGGTAGGTTTGCGAGGAATTCCAACTCGTCTCTTGGTGGATATCCTTCCTCGCCCGCTTTCCACGGAACCACCTGTTTTGCAAGTCT
>MHEL01000006.1:4593-5229 GCA_001803815.1 Nitrospirae bacterium RBG_19FT_COMBO_42_15
CAAGCTCTGAGCCTTTCGCTCCAACGCTATCTCTGCCATTCCGGCGTCTTCCGATGCTCCGCTCAACGAATCATCAACGGCAGAAAGGATATCGTGTAGGGCGTCATAAAATACAAGGCTTAAATCTCCTGCCATTACTGAAAGATCGCGTAGGATGTCGATTTTTTCATTATCAGATTTTGCTAAGATTTCCGAGAAATCATCATATGAAAGGTCGAAATTGCATGAGATTGCGGCACTACGCGCCCTATCCAAACGTTCTGCTGCCTGTTTGAAGATCTTCCGCCTCAACTCCTTAAGCACTATGTCCCTTCGATATAGCAATGTTTCAAGCTGCCCCGGAGTTAATTGCTCAAGAATGTTTTCGGGTATTCCTGAGCTCAGTCCGGCTTGTTCTGGCAGATGTTCAATGAGCACATGAGAAATACCCTCAGGGACCTTTACGACCAGCGCCCATAATGCTTCGACATCCTTCCCTGCCATGTATTCGCCGAAACCGTCATATCGGCTTCGCCACCGATCTTCTCCATAGTGCTCACGGAATGACGGTTTATTGAGGTAGTCTGCCAGAATTTCATATAACTCGATCTCTGAGACTTGTCCTCGTTCAAGATAGTTATCTACCGTGAATGCGAT
>MHEL01000006.1:5254-5527 GCA_001803815.1 Nitrospirae bacterium RBG_19FT_COMBO_42_15
ATCTTGCTTCCTGAGGAAGACTGAAGAATGATTCTCGATCCTTAATGTCCTCAGCGAAGATGTTCACTTCGCACTCAAGTAAGCAATACTTTACAAGCGGAACGGAATCCATCCGGATTCGATCTTCAAGAGCCCTCTCTTCCTCGTTATCGTCACGACTGAAATGGAATTTTCTTGCTGCCAAATATCTGACATACGCGTTTGGACTGTCCAGTGCTTTGCGCCGGACTTTTTCCGCAAGATATGCAGGTGAATGGGCATCCTCCAGTGCGG
>MHEL01000006.1:5745-6949 GCA_001803815.1 Nitrospirae bacterium RBG_19FT_COMBO_42_15
GAATTTGCCTAACGTATCTGATAAATTTTATTGTACTTTCTTCGGGACTAAAATGCAAAATTGAATATTAGTTCCTTAAACTTTCCATTGACTTTCACCCGCCATTATTATATAAATTACAAACATTATGATTGATTTGCATACCCATACACTTTTCAGCGACGGGGCGCTTCTGCCGACAGAGCTTGTCAGAAGGGCGCTTGTAAAGGGCTATACTGCAATTGCCATTACTGACCATGCAGATATATCCAATCTTGATTTTATAATACCGAGGATTATAGAGGCTTGCAATGTTATAAACAACAAATGGAATATAAAGGCTATTCCCGGTGTGGAGCTGACGCATGTGCCTCCTGATACTATCAAAGACCTTGCAGATGATGCGCGTAGACTCGGCGCAATGATTGTCCTTGTGCATGGAGAGACGATTGTTGAGCCTGTAATACCCGGCACAAACAGGGCAGCAATAGAGGCTGGGGTGGATATACTTGCCCATCCGGGTCTGATAGATAAGAAGGATATCCAACTTGCAAAAAAGAGGGGGGTATATCTTGAGATAACTACACGGTCAGGCCATTCATATACTAATGGGTATGTTGCCTCTGAGGCTATTAGGATTGGCGCAAAACTGATTATAAACACAGACTCCCATCAGCCGCACGACCTTGTGTCCGATGATACTGCAAAAAGGGTATTGCTTGGCGCAGGGATACCGAAAAAGATGATTAAGGATATCTTTAACAATTCAAAAAATATTATTAAAAAAATATAAGGGGTTTAGATATGACATATAGAAAAAGGAAGATAACGCATATAGTAAAGAAGCCTGATGAGTTTATAAGCACAATGGAGAGGATAACCTTATTTGTTGAGAATAATATAAGGGTTGTAATTGCCGGCACTGCAGGGGTTATTGCAATAGGCCTTGCAATCCTTGTTTTTAATTATTACAGCGGCTATGTAAACAAAAAGGCAGCAGCGTTGGAATATCAGGCAATGAGGCATTATTATGAAAACTCAGCCGATGGATATAAAAAGTCAATTGAACTTTTAGAGGAAGTGGTTAAATTATACCCAAATAGCAAGACAGCAAAGGTTGCTCAGTATAACATTGGAAATGCCTATTTTAAGATAAAGGACCTTGACAGGGCAGAAGGGGCATATAAGAAATTTATAGATAAATACAGCAGTGATAAAATGCTGC
>MHEL01000007.1:0-1918 GCA_001803815.1 Nitrospirae bacterium RBG_19FT_COMBO_42_15
GTGGAACACGCCGATTATATAATTGTTTGACTCTGTATCTGCTGGATAAAGGATAAAGCCCTTCTCCTTTTTTGAATAGTCCGACGTATAACCAACTATGGACTCATTATCAGAAAAGGTCACCTCAATCCGCTTTCCAAAACCGCTTCTATCAGTGTCTTTCCTTTCATTATAATCTTTATTGCCGTTTAAATCCTTTACAAAAAAGACTGCCTTAATATCAGCAACATCAAAATCCTTTTCACCCTTTGTGTGATTCTTGTTCTTTTTGTCTATCTCAAGAAGTGTAAAGTTGTCTCTGTAAAAGGCGAATTTTTTCAGATAGCCTTTTTTGATGCCGCCGTCTTTAAAATGGACGACTACTGGGTTTGATAGCATTTTCCCCTCCTTTTAAAGGTTAATAAAAGGTACAATACCATTATATATTGTATATCAATTTATTTTATACTACTATATATTGATATTGTCAATGGGAAAAATTAAATAAAAGCATTTTTAGTATCTATGCGGCTTAGTTTTGCCTTGACACCCAAAGAGGCATTGGGCTAATATTATTTGTTTAATTTCTGTGTGAGGTGATTTTATGAAGATTGCGGTCGGCTCTGACCATGCTGGTTATGAATTAAAGGAAAAGATTGAAACACATTTAATTGAGCAGGAAAAGGATATAGAGGATTACGGCACAAACGGCAATAGTTCTGTAGACTACCCTGATTTTGCAGTTGCTGTTGCAGAGGCTGTTTCAAAAAGCAAGATAGACAGGGGGATCCTTGTCTGCGGAACAGGTATCGGCATGTCTATTGCTGCAAATAAATTTCCCAATGTGCGCGCAGCGCTCTGTTATGATGTGTATTCAGCAGAGATGAGCAGAAAACACAACAATGCAAATATACTTGTCTTAGCCGGAAGGGTGCTTGACAGTGATGTTGCATTAAAGATGGTTGATGCGTGGTTAAAAACAGAATTTGAAGGCGGCAGGCACAAGAACCGCCTTGACAAGATAAGCGAGATAGAAAAGAAATTCATGAAAGGAGCAAAGTAGGGAACAATGTCTTTATTAAAAAAGGTGGACCCGGCGGTCTATAAGGCAATAAAGGATGAAGAGAAGCGCGAGAAGGAAAAGATAATTCTCATTGCATCTGAAAACTATACAAGCAGGGCTGTGCTTGAGGCTCAGGGCTCTCTGATGACAAATAAATATGCAGAGGGCTATCCCAGAAGGCGGTATTACGGCGGCTGTGAATTTGTGGATGTTGTTGAGGAGCTTGCCATTGAGCGCGCAAAAAAATTATTTGGCGCAGAGCATGTTAATGTCCAGCCGCATTCAGGCTCTCAGGCAAACATGGCTGTTTACTTTTCTGTGTTAAAACCAGGCGACACCATAATGGGAATGAACCTTTCCCATGGCGGACACCTTACTCATGGAAGCCATGTCTCTTTTTCAGGGATGCTCTATAATGCTGTATTCTATGGAGTGCGCAGAGAGACAGGTTTGATTGATTACAATGAGGTTGAAGAGATTGCATTAAGACACAAGCCAAAGATGCTCATTGTCGGCGCAAGCGCATATTCAAGGATATTAGATTTTAAAAGATTCCGGGAGATTGCTGATAAGATAGGTTCATATCTTATGGTTGATATGGCCCATATAGCAGGACTGATTGCAGGAGGAGTGCATCCAAGCCCGGTTCCTTATGCAGATTTTGTAACATCTACAACGCACAAGACCTTGCGGGGCCCGAGGGGCGGCATGATTATGTGCAAGGAAAAATTTGCAAGGGCAGTTGATAAGACTATATTCCCCGGCATTCAGGGCGGGCCATTGATGCATATAATTGCCGCAAAGGCAGTTGCCTTTAAAGAGGCGATGAAAAAAGATTTTAAGACATATCAAAAACAGGTTGTCAAGAACGCAAGG
>MHEL01000007.1:2041-7964 GCA_001803815.1 Nitrospirae bacterium RBG_19FT_COMBO_42_15
GATGAGGCAGGGATTACTGTAAATCACAATTCTATTCCCTTTGATGAAAGACCGCCGATTATCACAAGCGGGATACGGCTCGGCACGCCGATAGTAACAACGCGGGGCATGAAGGAAAAAGAGATGAAGGCCGTAGCAGCGATGATTGCCGCGGTTATAGAAAGCATAAATGATAAAAAAATAAAAAAGGACACTGCTGCTGCGGCAAAGAGGCTTGCTTTAAGATTCGCTAAGGTATAAATAAATTTTATGGATTTATTATATGCTATTTTTTTTCTTGACCTTTAATAACCAATATTGTATACAGTATACACTCTAAATGGAGATAAATAGTGAAATGCCCTTTCTGCGGTCACTTTGAAGACAAGGTGGTTGATTCAAGATCAAGTAAAGAGGGCGACGCCATTCGCAGGCGCCGCGAGTGCCTGAAGTGCGAGGCGAGATTCACCACCTATGAAAAGGTAGAAGAGATACTCCCTCTGGTTATAAAAAAGGACGGCAGACGCGAGCCCTTTGACAGGCAGAAGATACTGCAAGGTTTATTAAAGGCCTGCGAAAAGAGGCCGGTAGGCATAGTAGCCTTAGAAGATTCTGTAAGCAAGATAGAAAAGAAACTGCAGGAGAGCGGCGAAAAAGAGATCCCAAGCTCAGCTATTGGTGAAGAGGTCATGCATGCCCTGCATAAACTTGATCAGGTTGCTTATGTAAGATTTGCATCAGTATACAGGGAATTTAAAGATATTAATGAGTTTATGGAAGAGCTCAGAGAGCTTTTAAAGGAAGAGAGAAAGGAAAAGGATAAATAAGGTGATGGAAGGATTTAAAGGGGGAATCCATCCCAATTATTCAAAGGAAAAAACAGAGCGCCTGCCAATAATTGACGCAAAGATTCCAAAGCGGGTAGTAATACCAATCTCACAGCATATAGGCGCGCCATGCGAACCGATTGTGAAGATTGGCGACGCAGTAAAAAAGGGCCAGAAGCTCGGCGAGGCAAAGGGATTTGTCTCTGCGCCTGTTCACAGCTCCGTATCAGGCAAGGTAACTGCCATTGCAAAATTTCCGCACCCATCCGGCAGGGATGCCTTATCAATTGTAATTGAATCAGACGGCACAGATGAATGGGTTGAGGGATTAGCAGAAAGAACTGACTACTTAAAGCTTTCCCCTGATGAATTAAAAAAGATTATACATAATGCTGGGATTGTCGGCTTAGGCGGCGCCACCTTTCCAACCCATGTAAAGCTCTCGCCGCCGCCTGATAAAAAGATCCGTGCAGTGATATTAAACGGCGCTGAATGCGAGCCGTATCTGACCGCAGACCACCGTCTGATGGTTGAAAGGCCTGAGGAGATTGTTGAGGGTCTGCGCATAATATTGAAGCTTCTGAATGTCCAATATGGTTATATCGGCGTTGAAACCAACAAACCAGACGCCATTTCAAGGCTTACAGAGGTTGTCTCAAGAATACCAAAACAAAAGGCATCAGAGACCTATGTTGAACGCTCTGGCATTGAGTGGACAAAGGATGTTGAAGCAGGGCCGAATATACGGGTAATCGGTCTGGATGTAAAATATCCGCAGGGCGCAGAAAAGCAGCTTATAAAGGCTACCTTAAACAGGGAGGTTCCTTCAGGCGGGCTTCCAATGGATGTCGGCGTTGTTGTTCAGAATGTTGGAACTGCATCAGCCATATACAATGCCGTGCGTTTTAGCAGGCCATTGATTGAGAGGATAACAACTGTTACAGGGGCAGTTACATATCCAAAGAATCTTCGTGTAAGAATCGGGACATTGGTGTCAGATTTGATTGAGGAGTGCGGCGGTTTTTCAGGGGAGCCCGGAAAGGTAATCATGGGCGGCCCAATGATGGGTATGGGCCAGCATACGCTGAATGTGCCGATTATCAAAGGCTCGTCAGGCATACTCGTTCTGCCAAAGACCGCGGCTGGTCAGCTCGAGTTTTATAACTGCATCCGATGCGGCGCGTGCGTGCGTGCCTGTCCAATGGGGTTAATGCCGAATATGCTGAGCATATACGGCGAGCTAAGGCTTGTTGATACGTGCGTAGAATTCAAACCAATGGACTGCATAGAGTGCGGCTGCTGTTCTTATGTGTGCCCTTCAAAGAGGCCGATAGTCCATTTTATAAGATATCTGAAAAATGAGCTTTCAATAAAGAAGGCAAAGGCAAAAGAAAAGAAAGAGGCAGTAAACCCCGTTAGAAAGGAAGTGGCTTAAAGTTATGCCATTTTTAAGAAGAGTTATAGACTCATTGACGGGGCTCTCCTCTATAATGTAGTGGTTTTCTAACGGGGTAAAAAGCTGATGGAAAAACTTGAAGAATTAAAATTAGTAGTCTCATCATCTCCGCATGTCAGAAGCGATGAGACCATAGAAAAGATAATGTACACGGTAATCCTCGCCCTGCTCCCGGCAGCAGGCGCAGGTATATACTTCTTTGGCATTAATGCAGCAACGGTTATTATGCTGTCAATCATCACAGCCGTTGCCTGTGAGGCATTGATGCAAAAGGCAATGGGAAGAAGAATTGCTGTTAAAGACGGAAGCGCTCTGCTGACAGGCCTTCTCCTTGCCATGAACCTCCCGTCAAATGCGCCATGGTGGCTTGTGGTTATCGGCTCTGCATTTGCCATTATTATAGGCAAGCAGATATTCGGCGGACTCGGCTTTAACATCTTCAATCCTGCATTAGCAGCAAGGGTTTTTTTACTCATCTCTTGGCCTGTGCAGATGACAACATGGCCAAAGCCTGCAACGATATTCTCAAAGGTTTCAGTTGACGCTGTTACAGCAGCAACGCCGCTCGGACTTTTAAAATCAGAGCTTTTATTAAAGAATAATATTGGCGAGGCTGCAAATATCAGCATAATTGATATGATAATCGGAAATATCGGCGGAAGCCTCGGCGAGGTCTCTGCCATATTATTGCTGCTCGGCGGCATATTTCTTATTTACCGCGGCTACATCTCATGGCATATACCTGCTTCCTTCATTGGAACAGTTGTAATTATAAGCGCAATATTTTGGATTATTGACCCTGCAAGATATGCAAGCCCTCTTTTTCATGTCCTGACAGGCGGTCTTCTGCTCGGCGCATTTTTTATGGCAACTGATTATGTTACATCGCCAATAACATCAAGGGGCATGATTATATTCGGTTTTGGGTGCGGATTTATAACCATATTAATCAGGCTCTTTGGCGCTTACCCAGAGGGCGTCTCATTTGCCATTATGTTAATGAACTTAGTAACACCTTTGATTGATAAATATGTCAGGCCAAGTCTCTTCGGGGAGGTTAAGCAAAGTGTTTAATATTGCCAAAGACGCCTTGAAGATGGGTCTCGTGCTGCTTGTTATATGCGTAATCGCTGCTGGCGCTCTGGCACAGGTGTACAGCATAACAAAGGTAATTATTGATAAAAATGAGGCAGAGGCAGAGAAGAAAAAGCGGCGGGATGTCCTGCCATTAGCAGCAAGGTTTGAAGAAAAGGAGATAGATGGCAAAAAATATATCCTTGGCTACGATGCAGAGGATAAGCAGGTCGGCAGCATATTTAAGGCTGCGCCAAAGGGATATTCAGGGCCGATAAAAATCACTGTTGGCGTTGCGCCTGATCACAGCGTATCAGCTGTTATCATTACAAAACTTGACCAGACAGAGACGCCTGGACTCGGAACAAATATTGTTAAGCCAAAATTTCTTAACCAATTTAAAGGAAAAAAGGGGAATGAGATAAAATTAAAAAAGGACAGCGGCACAATAGATGCCATTACAGCAGCGACTATCTCATCAAGGGCTGTTGCAAATGGCGTAAAGGCCGGCTGGGAGCAGTATATTAATGATTTGGGTGAGAAAAAATGAACAAGTGGAATGTTTTTGTAAATGGAATAATGAAAGAGAACCCTGTGCTTGTTTTGGTAATCGGGCTATGCCCTGCATTAGCTGTATCAGGCTCTGCAAATGATGCCTTTGGCATGGGAATTGCTGCAACCTTTGTTTTGATTGCGTCAAACATACTAATATCAGCAGTGCGTAAATTCACCCCTGACCAGATAAGAATTCCTATATTCATAGTTATTATCTCTACATTTGTTACTATTGTAGATTATACAATGCATGCGGCAGACCCTGTTCTATATGCAAACCTCGGCGTTTTTGTCCCTTTGATTGTAGTTAACTGCATTATACTCGGCAGGGCAGAGGCATTTGCATATAGAAATGATGTGCTCTCATCTATTTTAGACGGAATTGGCATGGGCATTGGTTTTACGCTTACATTAACAGTGCTCGGCGCTGTCAGGGAGATTATTGGAAACGGCACAATTACGCTCCTTAATTATGAATTATTAAATTTAGGCGAGGGTTTTAAGCCTGCATTGATGTTTATTATGCCTCCAGGGGCATTTTTGGTTTTAGGATTCTTGATTGCCTTAAACAGGCTGCTTATAAAGAGAAAGGGGTAAGAAAAATGATTAGCAATGATATGGCGTGGTATATGATTATTGTTAGCGCTGTACTGATTAACAATATTGTGCTTATCAGATTCCTTGCCCTCTGCTCATTCTTTGGCGTGTCAAATAAGCTTGAGACATCTATTGGTATGGGGATGGCTGTTATCTTTGTAATGGCAATAGCCTCATCAGCAAGCTGGATTTTATGGACTTATCTGCTGCTGCCATTTAAGCTGGAATTTTTAAGGACAGCAGCCTTTATTTTAGTCATTGCAGCGCTTGTCCAATTGATTGAGATGTATCTTAGGAAGGCGATGCCTGCGCTTTATCAGGCAATGGGCATCTATCTTCCATTGATTACAACAAACTGTGCTGTTCTTGCTGTGGCAATACTTATAATAGATTACAATCTGGGTTTTCTTAATTCGCTGATATATACAATAGCAGTAGCTGTTGGTTATACTTTGGCAATTATACTCTTTGCAGGTATCAGGGAACGGATAAACATTGCGCCGATACCTGAATTTTTGAAAGGTTATCCGATTATTTTTATAACTGCAAGTCTGATGTCAATGGCGTTTCTTGGATTCAGCCATTTGTTTGGGTTATAATAAAAGGAATCATTATGTTAACAGAGGCAATAATCAGTTTAGGAACAATCGGCTTTGCATTGGGCGCTGGGCTATCATTGGCAGCAAAGAAATTTGCTGTTGAGGTAGACCCGAAAGAGGCGGCAGCGCAGGCAGCGCTGCCCGGCGCTAATTGCGGGGCATGCGGTTATCCCGGATGCAGCGGCTTTGCCGCTGCAGTTGCGCGCGGAGAGGCGCCTGTAAATGCATGTGTTGTCGGCGGAGAGGCAGTTGTAAAGCAGCTTGCTGCCATAATGGGTGTAGAGGCATCGGCAAATGAGAAGAAGGTTGCTGTTATATTCTGCGCCGGCGGAAATACAGAGGCAAAGAAGAAGTTTGAATATTACGGCGCTCAGGACTGCAGGGCTGCAATACTTGTCGCCGGCGGAAACAAGACCTGTTCCAATTCATGCCTTGGCCTTGCATCATGCGTCAAGGTCTGCCCATTTGATGCAATGGAGATGAATGAAAACGGTCTGCCGGTTGTATTTGAGGACAAATGCACTGGATGCGGCAAGTGCGTTGAAGAGTGCCCGAAACAGATTATAAGCCTTATTCCTATTTCCAAAAAGGTGCATATCAGATGCAGCTCAAGAGACAAGGGCGCTGCTGTAAAGAAATATTGCAGCGTAGGCTGCATAGCCTGCGGAAGCTGCGTAAAGGTATGCCCATTTGAGGCAATTACGCTTGTTGATAATCTTGCGCAAATAAATTATGACAAGTGCACAAACTGCGGCCTATGCGTGAGGGTATGTCCGACAAAAACCATTCAGGACTACATGAAGGAAAGATTTAAGGCATTTATAAAAGAGGGCTGC
>MHEL01000007.1:7999-8312 GCA_001803815.1 Nitrospirae bacterium RBG_19FT_COMBO_42_15
GAGCCTCATGTGGTTGACCCTGCAAAGTGCATCGGCTGCATGATGTGCATACCAAAATGCCCAAAAAAGGTAATTGAGCTTGCTGTGCCTGAGGAAATGTTAGTTGGCGCTAATACCGTTAAAACTTGATATATACAATATAAGGTTTAAGTATCCCGCCTATCTGGCTTACAAAACTAAGTTGAACATTGTTAGAGATTAGTTTTAACGGCACTAAGAAATAAACGGCGGGGCGCTATTTTTCTCGTCCTGATAACTCTCCTTCATCCAGCTTGTAAGCAATACAAAATTTCTTAACGGCGTGAAGTCATCA
>MHEL01000007.1:8411-8662 GCA_001803815.1 Nitrospirae bacterium RBG_19FT_COMBO_42_15
GGAAGGAAGCTTTTAGGTATGTAGATTTTTAAGGAAAGATTTGTTGCAAGGGAAAGCAATTCAGGCAGCAGCAGCATGAGGCCGCCTTCACCGATTGTCTCTGCCTTTGCCTTTTTATATTTCTGGTTCTTTGAGTCTTTCTGCTTATACTCAATAGGAAAGGATATGTCCTCAATTCTTACAAATCTTCTTGCCTTAATCCCGCCCTTTTCATTCTTTTCCATGGCTGCTCCTTTATTAATTTAATAAAA
>MHEL01000008.1:0-3248 GCA_001803815.1 Nitrospirae bacterium RBG_19FT_COMBO_42_15
TATAAAATCCACGGTCTCTTGAAAGAAGCATCTGGGCATGGGTAATGGCATGAGCCCCTATGATAAAGTCACTGATGATGTGCTGCCTGAAAAGAATGAGATTTTTGCATGAATGGCAAATAATGGAGGCGTCTCGCCCGCATCTCGGACATCTAAGTTTATTTTTTCTATTGGCTGCATAATTCCTCCATCTTTCACCAGCAAGATAGAGCGCCGTTTCATCTGAATAAATTAGCTTTATGCCAGTATCCGACAGAAAATCTTTTAATGTCTTTTTAGAGTGAAATTGAGAGGCAAGTTCAGTATAAACTATCTCGCTTATTATAAGCTGCCCCATTTCTGCATATTTGTCCAACAATCTTTTGGAGCTCAACATGAATGCTTCATCAGGGATAAGTATATCAAGAAGGATATTGGTGTCTATTGCAGTAATCACCTTCCTCTCAGCTCCTCAATTATAGCGCTTGTTCTTTTCTTCTTGCCACCTTTAAGGCATCCTACCCATTTGTCAAAGGAGGATTTTTTTACGCCCCTTTTTATATAAAATATGCCTTTCCTTTCTTCAAAGACAAGCTCTTCGCCAGAAGCAACCCCGAGCTTCTCCCTTATTCGCTTTGGTATGGTTATCTGCCCCTTAGATGTAAGCTTTGCTGTAATCATAATTGCCCTCCATTGTAAGGAATTTAATCCTTACTACTATTGTAAGGAATTTAAAGGCTGTTGTCAAAGTAATTTTACATTGCCTGAATCTATAAAAGAGCTTCGCAAGGCGTCAGGAAGACAAAAATAAATACTCTGTAAGGCTATACACCTTCATCTTCTCTTTTGCTGATACTCCACGCCTCAGGTTCTGCAGGCAATAGGAGCATTCTGTCAATAATATTTCTGTGCCTGCTTCCTTAAAAGGTTTTAGCCGCTCTTTAGCAACCGCGCCTGCCATTTCAGGATAGAGCATACCGACGCCGCCTCCCGCGCCGCAGCAGAGAAGGCTTTTATCATGGTTAATGTCAATAAATTTTGCGCCAGAGGTTTTAATCAATTGCCGAGGCGCATCATATATATTGTGTTTTATATGCAGGACACATGGGTCATAATATGATAGATTCGTTTTCGCCTTTAATTTATATCCTGCATCTGCCAAAAATTCTGTGATATGAAGGATGTTAAAATTACCATTTGCCTTTTCCTTTAAATGGCTGTAGCACTGGGCACATGGGGCAATTATTGTCTTAATGTTCATCTCAGCAATTCTTTTCAAATCCACATCATAGCAATTGCCGTCAATATCAATTGGCATCCCGCAGCAAGTCTCTTCTGCTAAAATTGTAAAATCAAGGGCTGCATTATCAAGGAGAGACACAATCCTCTGCCCTGCCTCTCTCTCCTTTAATGAATACAAACAGCCCATATACAGCAGATAAGACGGTTTTGCCCTTTTGGTATAAACAAAGGGGGCAGGCCTTTCGCCAAAAACATTATAACCCTTCTTGGTATAAGCAATGCCTTCCTTATAAGGGGCAAGTTCAGGAGCAATAACACTTATCTTTCTTCTTACAAATTGAACTATCTCAGATATAGGCACACCCTGCGGACACACAGTTTCACAGGCGCCGCAGAGCGTACATTTGTATATATCTTCCTTTACTGTCCACAAATCAGGAAGCGGCCTTGAAAGGGAGCAGGCAATATTTTCAGGATCTGGAAGCTCCTCATGAAGCAGGTCAACTGAAAAGAGGCACTGGGTAATGCAGACGCCGCAGTTAATGCACTTCTGAAAACCAGGAAAGGCATTTCTCTCCTCCGGGGTCAGCTCAAAAAAATTGTCAGCAAGATATTTTTCCTTAAATGCTGAGTAGCCCTGCCCTCTTTTCCAGACAGCAAGCCTTGAAAAGAGATGGCCTATATATGTCTTGCCGAGCAAAAATGTTGCATATGCCTTTCGTGTATCCATAATTATCCCTTACCCTCTGCCGCATACCTTCCTGCCAAATGCCCTGTTAAAAATGCAACGCCAAGACCGCACTGGTCGGTCAGATAATTATATCCTCCAAGAATTGCCCCTGCTGCAAAAAGATTTTTATATGCTATATCATCATTGCCATTAAGCGGCTGTAGTCTGCTGTTTACCCTTATGCCTACAGAAAGCAGAGGATGCGATTCCAAGACATAGGAATCAAGATAATCTGCCACATCCTTTATCTCTGCAACCCTCTCCTTTTCATAGATTGGCAGGTCAAAGAGAGGCTCATATATGCCGTTCTTTTTTATTGCCTTGCCGCCTGCCCAACGGCCAGTTGTTAGGATAAAGTTCTTTGCCTTTAATTGCGATAACCCATTCCTCTTTTTTATAGTAAGTGATTCTACAATGCTGTCTTTTATTTCCGCCTTAATAACTTCGCCTTCAATAACATTTATACCCTTTTTGTTTAAAAGGCTGTTTAATGTCATCTGAAATCTGAATCCCGGTACAGACGGAAGGTGAGGGAGAAGTTCAAATACTTTGCGGTCAGTTAAGTTCTCTAATGCCTTTATAGCCGCATTGGCCTTTCTTAAACCGAGTATTGGAGGAAAGCCGAAATGTGTATATCCATTTTTTCCTGCTGCTCTGTTTACGACAGAGATGAATTTTCCCATGGCAGACTCGTCATCAAGCTTCATAGCAAGGATAAACGGCGATGGATAGATCTCCTTTTCATGATTCGGAAAATCTATAAATACATAATCAATCTTTTTTATTAAAAGATTGCCCTTTTCATTCGCATCATTAAACAGACTGCAGCACTGTTTTGGATTAAAACCTGCAAAACCCTTTATCCCAAAAAACAATATCTTTGCATCCTTAAGCCCTGTGAGTCTTCCCTCGCAGATAGAGTGCTGGCAGAGATTTGTATCTTTAAATGCCCCTGTAATAGAGACAAGGGTGGCATCTTTAGTAACAGCGCCGTCAATTTGAAAGTCCTCTGCCTTAACATCTTCCAGAAAATCATTCAGACTGTTTTTTAAAAGCTTAAAATTTTTTTCACCTACAATCCTATAAGGATGCCTTTTATTCAGGCTGTTAATATTTCTGCTTGTGTTTAATATGTCAAAGGTGCCTGAAGACAAGGCTGTGGAACCGTATCCCTTGCGGATTAAGGTTACATCAGCGCCTTTGTTTTTAGCGGCTATTGCAGCAGCAGCTCCTGCCATGCCGCCGCCGATTATGATGATATCAGGATTCATGATACACCGCCTGATTAAGCTCCTCC
>MHEL01000008.1:3265-7672 GCA_001803815.1 Nitrospirae bacterium RBG_19FT_COMBO_42_15
GCAGAGGCCTTTTGCCCTTCCACCTCTCTTGCAAAAAATTTACTGTCTCCTCTTTTATCTTAGCTGCTTCCCATCCAAGCTCATCGCCTAAAATCCCTGCTGCCTTATATGTACACCTCATCCCCTGACATGGCCCCATGCCAAGCCTTGCGCGCCTTCTTAAATCATCTATTGTAAATGCCCACTCGTTTCTTATGCAGTATCTAAGCTCAGCCTCTGTTATTGCCTCGCAATTGCAGATAACGTTTCCAAGATAAGGATCAGCCTTTATCATCTTTAATATATCCCTTGCCCTTGTGCCATATTTGAATATCAATCGCCTTGCAGGGTAGAATGGCATCTTAAATTCCCTCGTAAGGCTGACTGTATCCACTGCCTCCTCTGCACCCGGCAATGGCGCTGTATGAGTCGTGCATTTTTTATCTATCTTCAGCTTTTTGCAGACGAGGTCTATTGTCTTTTCTGCCATAAGCCTGTACATGGCAAGCTTTCCGCCTGCAATGGTAATAAAACCATTGATACCGTCTTTTTCATGGTCAAATATCTCAAATTCCCTTGAAACATCCTCTTCAACCTTTCCCCATTCAAAGAGGCTTGGCCTTAGACCTGCCATTGCCCTCATTCGTCTGTATCTTTTTATATCAGGAAATACCCTTTCTGCGGATGAAAGGAGGTATTCAATATCATCATTATAAATAGGGAGATTATCAGGGTCGCCAAAATAGTCGTCATCTGTTGTGCCTAATATAGTGGTATGCTCATGCGGTATGAAATACAAAGGCCTTCCGTCAATGGCAGTAATGGTCATGCCGAGATTAGAAATCCTCCTTTCAAACACAATCTGCACCCCCCTGCTCGGCCTTAACTTAACTGATGCGCCTGCCATCTTTGCAATCTTCGGTACCCATGGGCCTGCTGCATTTACAATAATCCTTGCCTCTATATCCTCTGTCTTTCCACTTATAGAGTCTCTTACTCTTACCCCTTTGACCCTTTGACCTGTTTTTATAAATCCTGCAACCTCTGTGTGATTTCTAATTTCTGCCCCAGCCTCTTTTGCAGACAGGGCATTTAGAACAGTCAGTCTGAACACATCAATACCCCACTCATCCATTGTCAAGGCGCCGACAATATCATGGGAGAGTCCGGGCTCTAATCTCAGTGCTTCCTCTCTCGTGAGTCTCGTATGTGGTTTGCCAGTTTTATACTTCTGAAATTTATCATAGACCTTTAGAAATGCCTCCCATTTCTCAATACCGTATTTATCGTCCTTCATTACAGGTATTAGAAATGGTATTCTGAATATCAGGTTGGATGCAATCTTTTGTATATAGCCGCTGTCAATGCAGGAGAGCCTTGTTGTCTCTACATCAAAGAGAAGATAGCGGGAGCCGCCGTGTATCATGCCGCCGCACGCGCCTGTTGTGCCGGCAGAGAAATCTTTTTTTTCTATCAGGATTGTCTTGAGTCCGCGGAGAGCAGCATCACGCGCTATGCCTGTTCCAGTTGCGCCGCCGCCGATAACCGCCACATCGTATGTTTTGGCCATTGATAGCCCCTTTTATAAAATTGTAGGGGCAACCCACTGTGGTTGCCCAAGAGGGGCAGGCACAGCGGCCTGCCCCTACATCACAGACATTATCCTTGTCAGCCGCGTCAACTTAATCGGATGAGCAAAAAGACCCTTTATCTTCAATCTTCCTGCAAACAACCTATTAATTATATCTCTGCCTGTCTCATCAAAATAATAAGGCAGACCGGCTATAATCCTTATCCTGCTTAAGTTTAATATGGTTTCTGAATCTGCTATAATTTTTATTTCTGGTTCTTCCGATATCTTGCCATCTATTATCAATTGGCCATTCTGGAATCTTAAGAGCGCTGATACATCAATATCATTCGCGAAAAATCCGACAGTGGCATTCAGCCTTTGGAGGTCATTTATCTTCTCAGGTATTCTTTCAATATTCTGCCGTATCAATTCGAAAAATATGTTTGCGAGCCCATTCTCCTCTGTGCCTATGCCAAGTTCAATCACTGTCATACCCTCCTAACACCTTCCCACTATCATCTCTCACTATTATCTACCATGCCTTCTCCAACAGCTTTAATATATCATCAGGACCGGAAGGCGTCCGCGAATTATATACAATAGAGGGGTCTGCCATTGCATTTTCTGCGCAAATAGCAAAACCCTCTTTTGTTACATTGACATCACTGAGTTTTGTTGGAAGCCCAATCTCTTCTGTCAGCCTTTTAACAGCATAAATCGCCATTTCTGCTGCCTCTCTCTTTGTTTTTTTGTGAACATCTATGCCTGCTGCATCTGCAATCGCTGCATACTCCTTTTCACAGACGCCAAGATTATATTCCATTCCATAGGGAAGTAAAATAGCATTCGCCACCCCATGCGGCACGCCAAATCTTGCGCCGACTGCATGCGCCATTGCATGGACAATCCCGAGCTGTGCATTTGAAAATGCAATCCCAGCCATTGTTGCAGCAATCTGCATCTGTCCTCTTGCAGCAATATCCTTTCCATTTTCAACGGATATCGCCAGATAATTGAAAATCATCCTTATTGCCTGCAAGGCAAGGCCGTCTGTCATCGGCTGCCTTTGCAAAGAGTGTATGGATTCAATAGCATGAGATAAGGCATCCATGCCGGTTGAAGCAGTAATATCAGGAGGAAGATTAACAGTAAGCTCAGGGTCTAAGATTGCCGTATTTGGTATAAGATGATTATCGCCAAATACAAGTTTTATACCCCTGTCATGGTCTTTAACAACTGCAACATAGGTAACCTCGCTCCCTGTTCCTGCTGTTGTTGGAACAGCAATATGGGGCATTAGCGGCCTCTTGAGAATCTGCCATCCCTGATAATCCTCAAGCTTTCCGCCCTCTGTTAAAAGTATTGCCATTGCCTTTGCTGTATCAATGGAGCTTCCACCGCCGATGCTTATCAATATATCTGCATCAACCCCTTTTGCATATTTTACTGCCTTGTCAATAATGTATACGCCTGTATCAGGCTTCACCTCTGGAAAGATGCCAACACATCTCTTGCCAAGAATATCCTTTGCCCTGTCAATCATGCCTGTCGCAGCAAGCCCTTCATCAGTAATTATTACAGCCCTCTTTTTATTCAGGCTGTCCATTTCAGGGCCAATATCATTTACAGCGCCAGCGCCAAAGACAATCTTCGTGGGGCTGTTGAAATTAAAAGAGAGATCTGTTGTGTAGTTCGGCATAATTTTTTCCTTTTAAGGTTACAAGGTATTTTATCTGCTAAAGAAATTCACCCGGCGGTTCATGGACACTATCGGCAGGGGGGGAGAGAAGCTGAACAAGTTTTTTATCCCTGCCGGTTCGCTTTGCAAGCTCAAAGGTCTCTATTTTCTCCTTATCATTCATAAGGTTTATTAGGCCGATCACATCACTTGCATCTTTATATCCTGATGCCTGTAATTTCATTGCCACAAGGTAAGGTTTTGTAATCACAGGAATTGGTATATTCTTGAAATTTTCTGCCCTTTCTATTGCCTCCAGCTCCCATTTATATCTTGCAATTAAGAAATCAATCCTTACAAATTCTCCTTTGGAATCGTCAATAAATATAACATCATGTTTGAATGGATCATCAGGGATTTTACTCCCTTCTATAAGTTTTACTGTAAACCTCTCAGGGAGGTATTTTATTAATATATTAAAAAACGCCCCGGGGTTATGGGTCTTAATAATATCAGAATATAAGCAGAAATCAATATCAATAGTAGTCCGTTCAACCCCATGAATAATCACAGCATATCCGCCTACAAGTGCAAGGGATATCTTAATGGGAAGAACTTTGATAATGTCGTGGATTGTTTTTAAGGTATCTTCTATAGATTTCATACTCTGATACCCCTTCACTTCTGGCTTTGAGAGAGATTATCTGAAGGAGAAGATTATGCATAGTCCTTATCCTCTCAAGTGGTGAGAGCCCGAGGAATGCCTCCTGTTCTTCTTCTTTTCTTTTAGTCATTATTGATTTCATAATCCGATAAATATAAAGCTTTTTTATAGTAATGTGTAAAGCAAGTTTAGCAAATTGCCTCTGATATTGTCAACTTTATATATTGGCGGACAAAAAATTTCTCAATCTTTAGCCGATTTGTTTAACTGGTATTGTAAAAATAAACTTGCTTCCTTTGCCATATTCGCTTTCAACCCATATTCTTCCGCCGTGCAGTTCAACAAGCCTCTTTGCCAATGCAAGTCCAAGCCCTACCCCTTTAGTCGTCTTGGTGTAAACAGGCTCAAGCAGAGAAAAGGGCTTAAAGAGCTTTGGAATATCCTCGGATTTAATACCTATGCCAGTGTCATTAACAGATGCCTCTATAAAATCGGCTTGTGGCACATGTGCAC
>MHEL01000008.1:7693-7860 GCA_001803815.1 Nitrospirae bacterium RBG_19FT_COMBO_42_15
CAGGGGTAAACTTAATGGCATTACTGAGCAGGCACGACAATACTTGTTTTATTTTCTGCTCATCGGCCTCAATCTCTTTTATTTCTTTTTCAATTTCAATTGTAATTTCTATGTTATTACTGATCGCTTTTTCCTTAAACATTTGGAGAGTATCTTTAATGGTATTG
>MHEL01000008.1:7985-8217 GCA_001803815.1 Nitrospirae bacterium RBG_19FT_COMBO_42_15
TTGTTTTTCATTAAGCTCGCCAAAGGAGGGATCCTTGAGCAGTCCAGAAAATCCCATTATTGAATTAAGCGGCGTCCTTAGCTCATGCGATACATTTGCTAAAAATTCACTCTTTGCCCTTGATACTGATTCTACTGATTCTATCTCCAGCAAAGCAGTTTCAAGCTCTCTGGATTTTTCTTCTGCTAATTTCAGCGCAGAGGAGCGGTCATGCAGCAACATTTGTTGAGTA
>MHEL01000008.1:8284-8565 GCA_001803815.1 Nitrospirae bacterium RBG_19FT_COMBO_42_15
TATAAAGCATACGGTTGGCATTGCGTCCCATGTCAATATCCTTGTGAATGGGAATCTCACCCTCCCCAAGCTTGTTCATGGTCTTTAAAAAGAGCGATACTGCAAGGGTCGCCTCATCAGAGATATGTTTACTTTTCATCAAAAGGTTTTTATTTGAAGATGCATCTTTGTAATCACTAAATAGATGCTGCTCAGATGCTATCCAGATTTCGTATCCCTTTGACAACTCGTTGACACTGTTAAGCAGCTCAGGATTGTATTGCGCTAACTCCCTGTAATGG
>MHEL01000009.1:0-1027 GCA_001803815.1 Nitrospirae bacterium RBG_19FT_COMBO_42_15
TTTCTCTTTTTGGTCTTGTCAGTAAGTGAACATAATTGCCCATTAAGCAGTAGGCAAGTATTGGAGATTCCCATTTGTCTGAGTATTTCTTGAGTAAAGATAAATATTTTTCTCTGTCTTTCTTATTAAAGAAGACCTTTTCTTTATTGTTGCCTCTTTGAACAATATGGTGCGGAAAGCCTGCTGCAACAGCCCTTGCTATCCTCGGCATGAGAATAGCCTATAACATACACTCACAAATGTCAAGAAAATATGGGATGTGTCCCTATTATTCCCACGCCATTATTCCCATATCATCGTCAAGATAACGCGTCTCAACCATCGTTTTGTCTCCTTACAGCCTCATCTTCGTAATTGAGGAAAGAAGTAAAATTCTGAACACTCTTGGTGCTATCATTAATGCGGGTGTTGGCGCAAAGGATATCTTTTGAAACCCGCCCCTATAATACTAACTATTGCGGGTTCAAGTTACAAACTTGAACCCGCAATAACATCATATAAGCTTGAATATGGCTATTTCATGGGGAAAGAGATCTGCCTTGACGGCATTGCGCTTTCCCATTGCCTGCACTGTAAAAATTGACCCAGGTTTCAGCAGATTTATCATCTTCTTCCCCACAGGCGTTAAATTAGAATCTACGGTTATAAAATCATTTCTATAATGCGTATCAAGGTTCATGGCAATAATCATTTCTGTATCATCAAGAATCCTTGAGTATGCCAGTGTGCATCTACCATCAATTGGATAACCAAAATCTATTCCATTGCCCGATATCTCTCTGAAATACTGCCTTCCGTAGCGGAGGGCAGCCTCATTCTGCCTTATCTCTGCTATTCGTGAAATCTCTTTATAGAGAGGCTTTTCAGGATTAAAGAAGTGGCGACTTCCAGTATTAAATGCGCCCCACTTACCGCCGAACATACATTCCCTGATGTATTTATCATGGTCTCCTCCACCATTGAATCCCTGCTCTGTGCCATAATAGATGCAGGGGATACCTAAACTCGTAAGTAAATAGCCTATAGC
>MHEL01000009.1:1062-2964 GCA_001803815.1 Nitrospirae bacterium RBG_19FT_COMBO_42_15
CTTGGGGAACGTCCTATCTGGTCATGATTGTCAACAAAACTTACAAAGTATTGGCCTGCCTGACCATGGTCGCTGTAGAACTCTCTGAACATTTGATATCTTGCTCTCAACTCCGCAGGGTTTATAAAACCTTTAATAATCCCTTCAAGAATTCCCCAAAGAGGAAAATCCAGAGCAGCGTCAAGGGAAGGAAATCTTTCATTGGTTTCTGGTATGCGGGCATTTCGCGCTATATACTGGTCTATAAATCTGTCATCACCAATGATTTCACCGAATAGAAAGAAATTTGTCTTTCCTATCTTCTGGGCATATTCCCTTATTGCAGAGCAGAATATTGCTGTGCTTGAGTCTTCAAGATGCTTTACTGCATCAAGCCTGTATCCGTCAATGTCAGAGACAGCAATCCAGTATTTATAGGCATCAATTAATGCCTTTAATACCTCACGATTTGAGGTATCAAACTCCTTCAGTGAACAGAAATCCCCATCCCTTGCCTCTGGAAAGGAGTCCCAGTTTTGAATCTCCCCTTTTCTTCTATACCACTCAGGGTTCTGGAATTCCATAGGCCAAACAGCATCATCAGGCCATTGAATGCCAGATAAGGGATTAGCCTCACGCCAGAAAGCAAAGGGAAATCTTTTGCCCTCAGAATAATAATATGGATGGCCTCCTGGATATGCCCAGTTGTCACCTGTATGGTTTATTACAATATCAAGGATGATATACATACCCTTTTTGTGCGCTTCCTTAACAAGTTTTTGTAAATCTTTTAAAATTCCAAATCTTGGATCAACATCAAGAAAGTTCTGTACGCCATACCCGTGATAGGTATTTGCCTCCTTACGATTTTTGAAAATAGGACTTACCCATATAGCTGTGCAGCCAAGTCCTTTGATATAATCCAGCTTTTCAGTAATTCCATTTAATGTTCCACCCTGCCACTTTTCTCCTTCTGCATCATCCCTTCCAGTAGTGGTTGTATCTGGATTGTAAGGAGGAATGGCTGGCTTACCGCTGTTGAACCTGTCAACAAGGAGATGGTAGATAAACTGATCCCTCCAGTCAGAAGGGGATGGGAAGACCTTTCCACAGGGTACAAAATCTATTTCTTTGAGACTTTTAGGTTTCTCGGCCATAATTACCTCTTAAAAAGCAGGCGCACGGCTGGAACGTTATGCACCAGACATCTGTTCTCCTTTACTGCCTTTATTTTTAGCCGCATAGTATAAACCCTCCTGTCTATCCATATACTTCTAAACATTATCTATATCTCAACTAAGCCAATAGTTGGTGTTCTTCTTGGTACTTCAGTCAAGCATATAATACATTCTGTTTATACTCACTTTTATTTATTAGCTCCTTTGTCCAACGAATTTAATGTAAATCCGTCTTTATATTCTTCATGACATATTCCCTTTGCTTAAAAGCCTCAACATGAAAATAAAACCACTTAAAATCACCGTTAAACTCATATTTCATCAAATTATAGCCATTCTCATCTAACTCAAGGCTGCCTCCCTTCAAGGCAATGGCCATCCATTCATCTTCATCATAATTAAGATTAATTTCAGGAAATATTTTTTTATAATTTGCGAACTTTTTTTCTGCTGAATCTGCTGGCAGCGCCAAACATTCTTTTACCTTATCAGCATAATTATCCCAATCGCTGGATTTCCCTGCTGCTTTGCATAACAATTCATTTATGGTTTTTGCTGCATCAAGAAAGATAATCGTATTATCCCTTTCATACTCATCTGTGCGTTGCTGTTTGTATTTCCATTTTTGATGCGATAAGTCCGGATAAGTAATTGCCTCAGCATGTCCAATATCAGATAGCGCATTTAGAACAATGTTCTTAAAAGAGGACAGAGCCTTCCATTCCCCATTGTTAAAAAGGCGTAT
>MHEL01000009.1:2975-6421 GCA_001803815.1 Nitrospirae bacterium RBG_19FT_COMBO_42_15
TATTATCTTTAAAACCATGCCTGCCGGAAAATCTTTGATGCGACCATGTATCCGCAAATGAATGCAGGGAAATTCCGAGCTTAATCAGTCTTTGAATCCTGTTGTCTTCTTTACTATCTTTTAATTCATCATTTGCAATCTTAACTATATTATTGGCAAAGCCACTATTTGGAACTACACGGTAATCATATCCCTCTGCCCCGCCATACTCCACTGCTGGAATAAAATGAAACGGAATATAAACCTTGCGTTGAGCATCCTTAGTCAAGCTTTCTATAAATTGTATGCCTTTGTGGGCTGTACAAACAGGGTCAAAGTAAACATCATTCTTAAGCCTGGGATAACTAATCTTATCCTTTGGTATATTTTCAATCCTTACTTCCTGATATCTTACCGCATCATCAACATATTGTGAAGCATAAGCAAGAATCTGCGCTTCCCCTGGAGTAAACCCTGACTTTTCAGCCAGAACCTTTATCATGCAATAATGAAAATCCTTCTCCATGCAATATTCTCCTTCATCAGGCAGTTAAAAAACCCTTATTATATTGCAAAATCTTTTGCTTCATCGCCAGACGCAGCCATAATAGTTTTTTGTCGCAGTGGCGCAGTGCGATACCAGTGCGGCACTACGAAGCCGATGATAAAACCTATCAGGGCTCCGGTCAACAGTAACCTATTCAAATCCCTTGTTGGATCGTTCAACAGCAGATAGACTATATAGGCTGCGGATAGATTAAATAGAGCCTGTATAACCCCCTCTATCCAGCGTAACACAGAGTAAGTAATCTTCCAGAAAGGTCTGTTATCAATGTTTATGGCTGTACCGAATGCTGTAATGAAAGTCAGCAGCATATATGGATATCGTGTTGAGAGGCCTATCCATGCTTTCTCAAATGCAGTAACCACATGTTCTGAATCCGTAATATAAAATATGAAATTAAACATGAGATTGATGGGTATAGCAAGAATTACAGCAGCAATGCCAGCCGTTAAGTAGAACAGCATCGGCCTGGTATCATGCGTATTTCTTAGTGTAAATTTCCATTTGTTTTTAAGATAAACTACACATACTACAGCAATGGTGTGCAATGTGGCAATTTTTGAATATAGAAATATCTTTCTCGCATACTCACCCGAATGCGAGCCAAATAAGGTAATGTTCAGTATAAGCACAATAATCAAAATGCAAAATAGCATTAATACTTGATCTATTGTCAGTTTTTCTCTTCCGTCGTCAGTATTGGGTGTTTCAAAACCAATTGCATTTAGCGCATCCCAGCGAGTAGTACGGGTTAGCTGACACTTCAGTACACCCTGGCTGATAAAGTCACACAAACCCTTAAACAGATCCCTCCCCTGCTCTTTAAAATTCGCCGTGCATTCTTTAATTGCATTACGAATTTTTTGATCCTCGCCTTCTATGGGAATTTCCTGATGCAGGCGGAAGCATTTTTTTGCCTTATCAGAAAGGTGCTTGTATTTATCTTTAAGCTGCTTATAATTACTACTATAAGGTTCAGCATTGAAGTAACCGGTAAACTTACTGTCACTTTCCCACTTTGACTCCATGTGAGCCACCAACACAGCAATCTTGGTCCATAGATGCTGAGGTTGATTGCTTTTATCAAAAACAATATCTGTAGGTTCAAAACCATCATCCACAAGAGCTTCTTGGATTTTATTACGCACATCTTGAGGAACATTAAACTCAGTATTGTGTAATTCCCTGCTCAGGCGCCGCGCTTCATGAGGGATAGCAGCATGCTCATTAAGCTGTTTCCTTAGCCAGTTGTCTATAGACGACAGCATTGGTATTTTTGGCAGTAATACAGTAAGAAGTAACGCAGCCAACAAATGTGGTTGACCCTGTAATGTATTTTTTGCATCACTTATTATATCTGACGCACCGCTAATACCTATAGCGCCAAGCAGATACTGATATTTTGAAAGGATATAGTAAATTAAGAGATAGATAAAAGAATAGATTGCCGCTGTGATGTGATAGCGAGCAGCAGTTGTTGATGCCCTGTTAGTGCATGGCGTGTTAAATCGATCATAAGCATTGATGATAACAAACACTGCCCCAAGGTACAAATCAAGATTTTGCTGCATAACCTACCTCCTTTTTCTCCGGCTAAGGGTTTGACTTCACGCTTTTCCTATTCCTTTAACTTTAGCTTCGTCAAATGTTCTTAAAATCCGTGATATCGCAATATAAATATACACCAGTTGAAATAACAAAATAAATCACCTTCTAAGGGTATTTTTAGGGTAAGAAACAGTTTACAAGTTTACTTAATATTGTATTAAATAGCAATTATTGTACCAGAGAACTGATTAATGCCTCAGAATTATAACATATTGAATTTTAAGATATTTTCTACTAATATGTGGTTATTAAAATTAAGACGGGAATCTGTTAAAAGTATCTTTTTAGATAATTAGGTGTATCTGACTGGCGGGCTTTTTAATCCTCTGCCTTTATCTTTTCAATCTCTTTGCTTATTATCACCTCAGCAAGTGACGGAACAATCTCCCATGCAATCTTCTCTATTATATCCTTGGAAATATTGAGTATCATGCCTTCAATCTTTTCCTCAAATATCCTTGCAGTGGATTTTTCAATCCCGCTTCTTATCTCATCTATTGATACGCCCTGAACAAGCCTTTTTGCCTCTTGCTCTATAATCGGCAGGATGTCGCTTTTTATATCACCGGGGACAAATCTCTGTATATTTTCTCTTACTATCTCTTTTATTTCGTCGCCTGATGATATCCTCTCTAAAACCTTTTTCCCCTCTTCATCAATCCCCTTTTTCAATTCCCTCATGATAGTATCAGGTGATATTGACTTTACTGCATCCTTTGCTGCCTCTCTTATAACCTTCGTCTGCTCCTCTTTCAGCTCTTGAGAGGAAACACCGCCAACCCTCTCTCTGACTATTTGATTTAATATCCTGCCCATCTCAGACATAATCTCTTCTTTAGAAATTCCGGATGCTATCTCTTTGGAATATTTCTGCGCAGCTGATACAATATGACCCTTTAAGTCATTAGCGGATATTGTCTTTAAAAGGTCGCTCACATTGCTTTGAATAACTGAGGACACCTTCTGTTTCAGTTCAGCAGGAGAAATCATGTCTTTTATAGCAGAATCTATCTCTTCTTTAGAAAGAGGCTTTACTGGTAATTTTACCTTTTCAGGCTCTTCAAGCTCTGTTATGTCATAAAATGGGATATTTTCTTCTGCCTTTTCCTTCTTAGGCTCTATTTTGCGTTCTATTACCGGGGGCTTTGGAATAATTGTATCTTCAAGCTCTCTCGCATTATCAAGATTTTCAAAGGAGACTAATCCTATCTCTTCTGTAGTCTCTTTCTCTGGCTTGGTTTCAACTGCCTCTTTGAGAGAAGATAATATCTCATCTTCAGACCTTGAAGGCGCC
>MHEL01000009.1:6457-6772 GCA_001803815.1 Nitrospirae bacterium RBG_19FT_COMBO_42_15
TCCCCTACCTCTGTAAGCTCAACAACCTCTATATCTGCATCGCTCACAGAATAGCTCTTTACCTTTTCAATAAGCTCTGAAGATTCAAAGGGTTTATTTATAAAGTCTGCGGCGCCGCACAAATTTGCCTTGTTCATGTCAAAGGAGTCTGACTTGCCGACCAGCAGAATAACCGGTGTGTTCGTCAGCTCAGGGTCCTCCTTCATCTTCTTGCAAAGATCATATCCGTCAATTGACGGCAGAAAGATATCCGCAAGAACTACATCAGGTTTTATCTCCTTTGCAAACCTGAAAGCTGTATCGCCATCCCTTGCT
>MHEL01000009.1:6783-10284 GCA_001803815.1 Nitrospirae bacterium RBG_19FT_COMBO_42_15
AAAACCTTCATCAGAAAGGCTGAGCTCGACCACCTTCTGGATTGTTATGCTGCTGTCTGCAAGAAGCAATTTTTTCGGCATATTTTCTTCCTTTTAAAGGGCTAACTGAATCCTTGATTGTGTTGTAAAGAGCAGGTTAACGTCAAGTATTACTGCCTGTCTCTCATCGTGTTTTATTAATCCTGTTACAAACTTGGAACTAATACCCATAACCTTTGGCGGAGAAGGCTCTATTTTATCATCGCTGACTGCTGCTATTCCCATGACCTCGTCAATAGTGAAGCCAAACCGCTCATCTGCATTTACTACTAAAATAAATTTCTCGCCGTCAATAGGATCATCAAGGCTGAATCTCCTCCTCAAACTCATAATAGGCAGGTAGTAGCCCCTGTAATCCATTATCCCTTTCACATAAAAATACGAAAGCGGTATCTCCCGAATCCTTGATGGAGATATTATCTCAACTGCCTCAGTAAGTTTAATGCCAAAGAGCTTGTCAAGTATTCTGAATATCATAAACTGAGATTCAGAGGCCTTTTTTATCATCAGCTCTTCCCGGCAGAGGTTTCAGCAATTATCTCTTCATCATTCAGAAAAAGCACAGGCTCATCCTTAACCCTGCCGATGCCCAGAAAGTAATTAACAGCGCTGTCCATAATCATCTTTGGCATTGGCCTTATTGACCTAAGGGGATAAGTAATAACCTCTGATACTGCATCTACTTTTAAACCAACCATCTTTGAGGACTTACCTAACACAATTATTCTGACATTCTCGCTGTTATCTCCTTCTCCAAGATGAAAGAGCATACCTAAATCTACAACAGGCACCTCATGCTCCCTGAACATTAATTTGCCTTCGTATATACCTTCGGCCTTTTCCCTTTTTAATCCATCTAATTTACTGACTTCAACCATATTTTTAACACTTACACCAAATCTATCGCCCTTTAATAAAAAGATTATAACCTGTTCATCGGTTTTTGATTTATCCATTGTAGTTTGCCTATACGACTTATTTGACTTATATGACCTATTTGATTTATTTCAACAACTTCTTTATGCTGTCTATAAGCACATCTTCCTCAAAGGGCTTAACAACATACTCCTGAGCTCCCATTTCAAATGCCTTTTGTCTGTGCTTCTCGCCTGCCCTTGATGTTAAAACTATAATCGGAATCTTGCTTAAATCCGGGACCCTCTTTAATTCTGCTATAAGCTCGTAGCCGTGCATTACCGGCATTTCTAAATCTGTAACTATCAGGTCTACCTTTATCTGCCCTATCTTGTTCAAGGCCTCAAAACCATCGCTTGCAACCTCAACCTCGTAACCCGCCCTTGTAAGGAAATGGCTCACATATTTTCTTATGCTGATTGAATCATCTACAATAATAATTTTTGGTTTTTCAAGCTGCGTCTCACGCTTCTTTACAGTGGAGGCTGCTGCATCTGATCCCCTATCTTCTGATTTTAGGATTGTCCTTACGCCTACGCCTTTCTTTCCTGTCAGAAGGCTGTCCTCAATCAGGGCTGCTGTATCTATAATGAATCGCACATTGCCTTCACCAGAAATAGTTGCGCCTGAAAAGAGGCCAATGTCCTTCAGATAATTGACCATATTTTTTACAACAATCTCCTCCTGAGCAATAATCTCATCAACCATCAAGGCTATTTTTTTATCTGCTAATTTTAAAATGAGCGTTGGATATAACTCTGTAGAAGAATAGCTTTTCTCTTTTTTAACATCTAAATTGAGTATATTATTCAGCCTGATAAAAGGGATAATCTTATTTCTTAGGTTTATCACCTCAGAGCCAGCAACATAGTCTATCTCTCTTTGTGAAATCCTTGTTGTCTCATCTATCAAACTCAATGGGACAGCAAACTCCTGCTCCATTGACTTTATAATCAATGCCTGCGAGACAGCGAGTGTTGCAGGAAGCCTTATAATAAATTTGGTGCCCAATCCAATCTCTGTATGAACTTCAATCTGGCCGTTCATTTTAGTAATATTTGTTCTGACCACATCCATGCCCACCCCTCTTCCAGAAATAGCGTTTATCTGCTTGGATGTGGAGAAACCTGGAAGGAATATAAGATTTATAGCATCTTCATCTGAGAGCGCCTTTTCCTCTGATTTGGCAATATATCCTTTTTCAACTGCTGACACTCTAATCAAATCAGGGTCAATGCCTCTGCCATCATCGCCCACCTCAATAACAACATTATTGCCTTCCTGATATGCCCTCACAAAAACAACGCCTACATCCTCCTTGCCAGACAGTTTTCTGTCATGGGGCATTTCGATGCCATGCGATATGGCATTTCTTATTATATGGACTAACGGATCTGATATCAATTCAAAAACAGCCTTGTCTATCTTTGTATCACCGCCCAGAAATTCAAGTCTTACCTTTTTATTTTCACTCTGGGACACATCCCTGACCAGCCTTGAGAATCTCTGAAAGAGCTTCTCTATCTCAACCATCCTTACAGAGGTAATCTCCTGCTGCAGGCTTGTGGTTATCTTGCTAATCTGAACTGCGCCCTCATCAATCTTATTGAAGAAATCGGAAAGCGACTCCATTATCTCTGACATATCATTTGTAATCTCAACCAATTTGCGGGATAACAGATTAAAATCGTCGTATCTGTCAAACTCAAGCTCAAAGAATCCTTCCAAATGGCCTGAACTTTCTTTTGCCCCTGAAGGCTTATTAGCTGTAGACGAAAAACTCGTGTGCGACATGCTGAATTCATATTTGCTCTCAAAGTCCTTTACAACCTTTAAGAGCCTTGCCTTGCTCTTTACAAGTTCGTCCCTTATATCTTTAACATGCTCAAGCTGGCCGGTAAGCCTGTTTCTATTAACAACCAATTCGCCGACAAGGTTCATTAAGTTTGAAAGCTGGTCTAACTGAACCCTGATAATCCTCTTCTCTAAATCGCTGACATCCGCAACGCGTCTTCCGGGAGCCACGCGCTCTACAGGTTTCTCTGCCTTTACAGGCAGATCTTCAATAGCATCCTCTTCTTCAGCTCCCATCTCTTTAAAGGCAGCATCCATATCAACAGTATCAGATTCCTGACCATCTTTATCAACAAAGATTTTATCTAATGAATTATAAACCCGCTCAATAGACTCGTCATCTGCGACAGCCTCCTCAGAAGCTCTGCCTTCCAACGCTTCTTCCGACTTTCCTTCTGCCTTTTGTCTCTTGTTTAGTATCTCAGATTTTTTATTTATGGCGTCGCGCAGTGTTGCATCCTCTTTTCTGCCGGATGAAATATCGTCAAGAAGTATTTTTATAGTATCCAAAACCTCAAAGAGAAAATTTATAATCTCCCTGTCAGGCACAACCTGCCCTGACCTTGCAGATTCAAGGATGTCCTCTGCCCGGTGGGCGACATCGCTTATAATTCCAAAGCCCATCATTGCAGAGGAGCCCTTTAATGTATGGGCATCACGGAAAAGATTGTCAATCAGCTCTATATTTTGGGG
>MHEL01000010.1:0-4166 GCA_001803815.1 Nitrospirae bacterium RBG_19FT_COMBO_42_15
CTTGCGGTATTGCTCTGTTTTATAGATTTGGATATTGCCTTATCATATCCCCATTCTTCTGCCCACTTGGCAATATGTGAAAGGTCAAGCATAGAATCCCTAACATGGGTCTTGAAATTTCCATCAGCAATCTTTGCCATCTTGCCAAGCTGGCCGACAACATCTATCTTTTTAATCCCTTTTTTGACTGCTGTCTTAAATGCAAAACCCGCGTAATCACCCATCTGGACAAATGCCTCTTCTTTCAGCCTTAATATCTCCTCTGCATATTTCTCACTGTTTCTGCCCGGTGTAAATACAACTTCATTTAATCCTGCAGCAACTGCCATATCAATGCCAAGGCTGATTGTCTCTGTATAGGCATCAACAGACATTGGCTCAACAATGCCTGTAGTGCCGAGTATTGATATGCCGCCTATAATTCCAAGCCTGCTGTTCAATGTCTTTTTAGCAAGCTCTTTTCCTTTTGGAACAGAAATCGTAATTTCCAAGACTTCTTGACCCTTGACCCTTGACCCTTGACCCTTCTCCTTTTGACCCTTGACCCTTGACCCTTCTTTTATCGCCTCCATCACTGCCTCTCTTATCATCTTCATCGGAACAGGATTTATTGCAGGGCTGCCAACAGGCACAGCAAGACCTGGTTTGGTTACGACACCAACCCCCTTGCCGCCCTTAATTTGAATAAGTGGCATAGAGCATGGGGCATGGGGCAAGTCTATCTTCCTCCTTGAACCTTGACCCTTCACCCTTGACCCTTGACCCTTCTCCTTTTGACCCTTGACCCTTGACCCTTCTTTTATCGCCTCCATCACTGCCTCTCTTATCATCTTCATCGGAACAGGATTTATTGCAGGGCTGCCAACAGGCACAGCAAGACCTGGTTTGGTTACGACACCAACCCCCTTGCCGCCCTTAATTTGAATAAGTGGCATAGAGCATGGGGCATGGGGCAAGTCTATCTTCCTCCTTGAACCTTGACCCTTCACCCTTGACCCTAATGCTGCTTCTGCCACAATCTCTGCGCCGTTTGTTATATCAGGGTCATCACCTGCATCTTTGATTACAGAAGCACGCGCAAGAAGTTGCGAGTTGCGGGTTGCGAGCTTAGAGGCATGTATCCTGAATTTTACCCTGCTGCCGTCAGGAAAGGGAATCTCAACAAAGGCCGGAGTTTTTTGACCCTTGACCCTTGCCCCCTGACCCTTTAGCATCAGTATCACTGCTGCCTTTGCTGCTGCTGCTGCACAGGCGCCGGTGGTATAGCCCTTGCGAAGCGGCCTATTTAATCCCTTTTTCATTCTTCTTCTTTTTTCTTATCTTCCTCATCTTTCTTGCCTGCAATCCTGTACTCTTCACTTGCCCATTTGCCGAGATCAATAAGTTTGCACCGTTCAGAACAGAATGGCCGAAACTCATTCTCTTCCCACTCTGTCTCTTTTTTGCAGATTGGACATTTGACCTTCATAGAAATAAAATACCAAATACTAATATCTAAATCCTAAACAATTTCAAAATTCTAAACCCAAATATTTAAAAAAGTTTTGAATTTTAGACATTCGGGCTTGTTTAGAATTTGGTGCTTAGGATTTAGAATTTTGCACATTAATATTCCTCTTTTAGCAAGTTCTTATTAAAATATGCCACAAATCCGCCGAGGAATAACCAGAAGATAAAGGCAACAGCAAAAGAAGCAATCCTGAATATAGTAACAATTTCATCTGGCACAAGGCTATATTTAATGCCAGAAGGAGAACCAACTATAAAAGGGATGCTGATTACTACAAGGGAAATTAATGCTGCTGCCGGAGCTGCAACAGCTTTGTATGAATTCCGCAGGGTTCTATGAATAAACCAGAATATTCCTATACCCATTATTTCTGCGCTGATAAGCAATAGCCACCAAAGCTGCCTGTTTCTTGCTTCAGCAATTGTCTCTATACCCGGTGGGTTTGGCGGAAGTCCGAGGCCAGGCAAAAGATTTATAAACAAAAAACCAAAAAAACCGAGTATTAGCCCTTTTTTAATCCCTTTGTTTCTGAGATAAAGATATACAATGCTAAGAACAATGCCATAAGAAACGCCAAGGGTTGTTGTGCCAACCATTGTAAAAAGCATCCTTTTGAAAAAAGGCGTTTCCTCGCCATTAACATGCTCATGGCTGCTGGCGCTTTCTTTGATCACTGTTACTGAGCTTTCAAAAACCTCTGCCTTCAGGATAAGGGGTGTAATAACTGTTAATGTCAGGATGCCGAGAATAACACCTGCTATTAAACCTGCAATCACGCCGTTTAAAATAGAATCTTTCACTAAAAAACCTCCAGAAATTAAACACAGGCACTGGAACATGAATTCCAGTGCCTCAAAAAATTAGTCCAAACGGCAAAGTAAAAAGCTCCGGATGCAAGGCGGAGCGAGAACTCGCACCGCAGCATACAAGTTAGTATGTGAGGATGCGAGGCCGAAGCGACAACACAGCAGATGGACTTTTTACGAAGCCGCTATAGCTTAGTGACATGGAAACCCAAGCCCATGCCTGATATCATGAAACGCATCATGGATTGCCGGATATGGCGCAAACCCAATGATGTATACTATTCCTGCTGCTACTAAGACAGATGTTAATACAAGCATCGCCTTCCTGTAATCAACTGCAACAATACTTCTTAATCTTGCTATTCTCTCCAAGGTATCACCTCCTTTCATAAAAAAATCCCCTGCCTTCTTAAGTAAAGACAGGGGATTGATTTAAAATACAAGCCATCACCCTTCCCTTCTTTACCATCGAAGATGCGGAAGGAATACACAGGCAGGTCTTCTGGCTCTCCCAAACCTTTACTGCCTTCCCGCCAATTTAAAAATTGGCAGTGGCTTTTTTGATAAAGGTCTTACCTCAATCTGTGAGGTCAGGATTACAGCGGCGGGTCCGCCCCCGCTTATACGGGGTTCCCATTTAAAACCAATGCGGTTACCTGTGTGATTCTTATTAAATTTTCAGTTAATACATATCATATATGACAATTATATGTCAACCACTATTTACTAAATCCATGCCTCTTCAGAAATTCAGCGTCTATCTTTTTATCCTCCTTTAGCAGCATCTTCTCTACATACTTGCCAATGATATCTGTCTCAAGGTTTACAGTGTCGCCAGCGCCCTTTGTCCCGAGTGTAGTTACTGCCATAGTATGAGGAATAACAGCAATGCTGAATGACCTGTCTGTTACATCAACAACTGTCAGGCTTATGCCGTCAATTGCAATTGAGCCCTTTTGCACAACATATTTTAAGATATCCTTTGGGGCTTCAATAAAAAAAAGATAGGAGTTGCCTGCGCTCTTTTTCTCTTTTATCTTGCCTGTTGCCTCAATGTGGCCTGTTACAAGATGGCCGCCGAGCCTGTCTGAAAGCCTCAACGCCCTTTCAAGATTTACCTTTGAACCGCTTTTTAATTCGCCGAGGTTTGTCTTTTTTAAGGTCTCCGGAGCTGCATCTGCCTCAAAGTATGCAGCAGAAATACTTACTGCTGTAAGACAGGCGCCGTTTACTGTTATGCTGTCTCCTATCTTCAGGCCGTCAAGGACAGTCTTTCCAGTTATTGAAAGCCTTGCGCCTTTTGAATCCTTTTTTATATCCCTTACTGTTCCGAGCTCCTCTATAATGCCTGTAAACAATACTATATCTCCCGATACTTGCTTATAAAGGCGCTTAATATCCCTCTGTCATTATCAGCAATTTCAATAAAGGATATACCGCAATAAAATTCTTCCCTTTCATCCTGCGTCCAGACAACCTTTCCTTTTGCTTTCAGATTATACAATGCAGTAGATGATTGACTCATATTCGGAAGGAAAAGGTTTAGATTTAACTTTGCCTCCAAGGGAATATGCTCGGTAAGATTGAGCATCAGCCCTCCCTCTCCAACTGTCTTTGCTAAAACCCGTTTAGTCTTCCCCTCAGACTTATACTCAACTGGCAAGGTAATATTAACCCGCGGATATCTACGCCTTTGGAATGTTTCCATCTCCACCCCCTGTTACCCTCCATTTTCCCCTGTTTCTTTAAAGAAACAATTTGATTATACCATAATATTTTGACATTTCAAGGAAATTTTAGTAAGTTATTTAAAGAAAATCATTAGTTTTAGACACATATCTGTTATTTCG
>MHEL01000010.1:4215-6197 GCA_001803815.1 Nitrospirae bacterium RBG_19FT_COMBO_42_15
TTCACTCTTATAACTTGTAAATGAATACTAAAAAAATAAACAGAAAATTAGAAGAATTTGATAAAAATTACATCTGGCACCCCTTTACCCAGATGAAGGACTGGATAGAAGATACACCTTTGATTATAGAAAAAGGCAAAGGGAGTTATTTGATTGATATCTACGGCAGGAAATATCTTGACGGTATTTCATCGCTCTGGGTAACTGTCCACGGCCATAGAAAAAAGGAGATTGACGCTGCAGTAAAAAAACAGATTGATAAGATAGCCCATTCAACGCTCCTCGGCCTTTCAAATGTCCCTGCAATTTTGCTTGCAGAGAAACTGATAAAGCTTGCGCCAAAGGGACAAACAAAGGTCTTTTATTCAGACAGCGGCTCAACAGCAGTGGAGATAGCGCTTAAGATGGCATTTCAATATTGGCAGCAAAAAGGCGCAGAATATAAAAATAAAATAAAATTTATCTCCCTTTATAATGCCTATCATGGAGACACTATAGGCTCTGTAAGCGTCGGAGGCATTGATTTATTTCATCAGATATACAAACCGCTTCTCTTTGATACATATAAAATAGAGTCTCCATACTGCTACAGGTGCAGTTTTAATAAAACATATCCTGAATGCAATCTTGAATGTGCCAATTATGCAGAAGAAATGATAAAAAAATATGCTGATACCACTGCAGCGCTAATTGTTGAACCGATTGTGCAGGGCGCTGCTGGAATGCTTGTTGCCCCTGATGGATATTTAAAAAAAATAAGGGACATTTGCACAAAGTATAATATTCTGATGATTACAGATGAGGTGGCAACCGGATTTGGCAGAACAGGAAAGATGTTCGCCTGTGAACATGAAGGTGTTTCGCCTGACATAATGGCAGTTGCAAAAGGAATCACAGGCGGCTATCTTCCTTTGGCAGCAACGCTAACCACAAAAGAGGTATATAATGCCTTTTATGGAGAGTATAAGGATTTAAAGGCCTTTTTTCACGGGCATACATATACAGGTAATCCATTAGCCTGCGCTGCTGCAATTGCAAATATAGATTTATTTAAAAAGGAGAGGACATTACAGAAACTCCAGCCAAAGATTAAATACATGACAAAGAGGCTGAAGGAATTTGAAATTCTGAATCATGTAGGTGATATAAGGCAGAAAGGATTTATGGTTGGCATTGAGCTTGTAAAAGATAAAGGAACAAAAGAACCTTATGCACTTGAAGAAAAGATTGGCATTAAAGTAATTAAAGAGGCAAGGAAGCATGGGCTGATCATCAGACCGCTTGGAAATGTCATTGTCCTAATGCCGCCATTGAGTATTAAGATGGAGGAGTTAAAAAGGCTATTGGATATTGTGTATGTTAGTATAAAGACGGTGACAGGCTCATCAATATAAAAATGTTTTGGAAGTAATCAGTAAAAAATGCTAATATAGAGCCATGAAATGCACCCAATATTTCTCATTCATCAGGCAACGACCTGACAGGGCAATTATCAAAGAGAAATGGATATTGGATACCATCAAAAAACCTGTGAAAATAGAAATTCAGAGTGATGGAAGGCAAAGGAAATGGAAATTTATTGAAGGCGCAGGGAAATACTTAAGGGTAATACTATTGGAAGACGGAGAAACCGTTCATAATGCTTTCTTTGACAGAAACTTTAAGGAGGAAGGGAAATGAAGATTCGGTATTTTGCAGATACAGATACAGCGTTGATTGAGTTTTTAAATGTTCCTGTTGCTGAGACAAAAGAAATATCAGAAAATCTCTACATTGACCTGGATGAAAAAGGCAATCTTGTAAGCATGACCATTGAGCATGCTAAAGAAAAAGCAGGCATGTCAGAAGTTACTTTCTTGCAAATGGAAAAGAGCGCTGCCTGACAAATTACTCGTGTGTATGGTGTTCCGCCACCGCACAGTTCAGGCATTATGCCAATCTACAACGTTTTAGCAGGCTGTTGAAAAAGTCTAAAATAACAA
>MHEL01000010.1:6221-7280 GCA_001803815.1 Nitrospirae bacterium RBG_19FT_COMBO_42_15
TAGTTTTGAGCGGGAATCTAAATAATATATGATAAGCATAGCTCAAAAATAAGCAATAGGGGTCAAAAGCAATAGGGGTCACAAAAGCAATAGAGGGCGATAGGGGTCAGGTCTACACTCTTGACAAATGAGCTGCTTCATGGTATGGTAGGGTCATGGCAAGACCATTGAGAATAGAATACCCTGGCGCTTTCTACCACATCACATCAAGAGGCAATGAACAACAAAACATTTTTAAGAGCGATGGCGATAGAGTAAGATTCCTCTCTTATTTAGAAAGCGCTGTAGAGCGTTATAAAGCAGTAATACATGTTTATTGCCTTATGAATAACCATTATCACCTTCTATTAGAAACGCCTATGGGCAACCTCTCTCAGATAATGAGGCACATAAATGGCGCCTATACAACCTACTATAATACAAAAAGGAAAAGATTTGGACATCTTCTTCAGGGAAGGTATAAGGCAATACTTATAGAGGCTGATGAATATGCTGAAGAACTTTCAAGATATATTCATCTTAACCCTATCCGGGCTAAAATTACAGTCAAACCAGAGGAATATCAATGGTCAAGCTATCAATACTACATTGGAAAGAAGCAAATACCCAAATGGCTTACAAAGGAATATATTCTTAGTTATTTTGGAAGGGAAACAGCAACAGCACAGAAGAAATATAGTAAATATGTTAATGCCTTAATAACAAACAAAGGATACGACAATCCGCTGAAAGACACAAAGGCATCAGCCATTTTAGGGGGGAATGAATTTGTTAATGAGATAAGAGATAAATATTTAAGTGGCAAAAAGGCTGACCGTAATCAGCCTTCTTTAAGAGAGCTAAAGAGGGCAAATATAGAAGAAATCATAAGTGCGGTGGAAAAAATATTAGGAAAGAATGAGGCTATATCAAAGAAGGCCGCTATATATCTGTGTCATAGATACAGCGGCAGGACATTAAGGGAAATTGGAGTGCATTTTAGCATAGGAGAATCAGCGGTATCACAGACAAGCAGGCGGTTTAGTGTGTTATTGGACAAGGATAAAAAGTTGAATAAAA
>MHEL01000011.1:0-1600 GCA_001803815.1 Nitrospirae bacterium RBG_19FT_COMBO_42_15
AGCAAAGACGAAAATGTCTTTGACATTCAGCAGGGTGTTGCCATCGCACTGTTTATCAAGAAACAAAAAAAGAAAGAGTCGCCGCATCCGATGTTTGCGCCTCCGCCTCAAATTGATATTTTCGCAGGCAGGAAAGCTGAAGAAAAACCGGAAAAACACAAATGTACGGTTTATCATTCGGAGATATGGGGAATCAGGGAAGACAAATATAATTGGCTCAACAAGCACGACATAACAAAGACTAAATGGAAAAAGATAAAGCCCAAGTCCGAATTCTATCTTTTCATTCCAAGAGATGAAGGGCTTTTAAAGCAATATGAGGCATATCCTAAAATCACGGATATTTTTCCGGTAAACAGTGTTGGAATAGTCACCTCAAGAGACAGTTTTGCAATCAATACAGATAGAGAGGCATTAAAGAGGCGTATAAGGCAGTTTAGGGATAAAAATCTGCCAGATGATATTATCAGGCAGACATTTCTGCTTAAAGATACATCACAATTTAAATTGGGTCAGGCAAGGGAAAAGGTTATGAATGAGCATGACTGGGAAGAAGCAATTACAAAGATTTTATATAGGCCGTTTGATGTTCAAAGTTTTTTTTACCAAGATGCAGTCATTGAACGTCCTCGTAGAAAAGTTATGCATCATATGCTGCAGGAAAATATAGGATTATTAACTTGTAGACAACAAAATACGACAGGTTTTTATCATGCCTTTGTTACCAATACCATCGTAGAATCTTGTATAGTATCAAATCAAACGAGGGAGATTTCTTATCTTTTTCCACTCTATCTTTATCAAGAAAAAGAAAAACCTAAAAAAAGGTCGGCTGGCAGCATAATGATGCTCTTTGAGCCGCAGGAAGGTTATCAAGCAAGAAAACCAAACCTGCCTCCAGCATTGATTGAAGCACTAACAAAGGCTTTTAAGAAATCGCTGTCGCCTGAGCAAATATTTTATTATATCTATGCTGTGCTTTATTCAAATACCTACCGCACAAAATATGCCGAGTTTTTAAAGATAGATTTTCCAAGGATTCCATTTACAAAGGATTACAAGCTATTTAACAGAATCAGTGAATATGGCAAAAGGCTTGTTGAATTACACCTGCTTAAATCACCAGACCTTGACCCAGCTATTTTAAGGCTGCAAGGCAAAGGTGATAATAAGGTTGAGAAATTGAAATATGATAGAAAAGAAAAACGGCTCTATTTGAACCAGAATCAGTATTTTGAGGGCATTACAGAAGATGTTTGGCAATATCAGATTGGCGGTTATCAGGTCTGCGATAAATGGTTAAAGGATAGAAAGGGAAAGAGATTATCCCTTGAGGATGTAAGGCATTACAGTAGGATTGTTATTTCTCTCTTAAAAACAATAAAAATTCAGAAGTCAATTGATGATGTTTATGCTGGAGTAGAAAAAGATATTATTGAAATAGAGCTTCAAAAATAACTCAAAGCAATAAGGTTTTCAAATGAAACAATCAAGTCTGAAAGATACAAAAGGAAATAAAAATTACCACCCTCCCCTTAGTCCCCTCCCATCAAGGGAGGGGAAACTTTTTAATTTCCCTCTCCCCTTGCGGGAGAGGCAC
>MHEL01000011.1:1771-3442 GCA_001803815.1 Nitrospirae bacterium RBG_19FT_COMBO_42_15
TGCGCATATTATCGGCATCACAGGCGCGCCGGGGAGCGGAAAGAGCACGCTCATTGACAGCCTGATAAGGCTGCTGAGAAGGAATAAAAAAACAGTCGGCGTTATTGCAGTAGACCCGACAAGCCCGATAACAGGAGGTTCAATACTTGGCGACAGGATAAGAATGCGCAATCACTCTATGGATGACGGGGTCTTTATCAGGAGCATGGCAACAGGCGGCAGCCTCGGCGGGCTTTCAAAAACAGCGCTTGATGCTGCACTTGTGCTTGATGTTTTGGGGAAGGATATTATCTTTATTGAAACAGCAGGCGTTGGCCAAAGCGAGACTGCTGTTAAAAATATTGTTCATACCGTTGTTGTAGTATTGACGCCCGGACTTGGGGATGATATTCAAATGATGAAGGCAGGGATAATGGAGATTGCTGATATATTTGTAGTGAACAAGGCAGACTTAAAGAATGCTGAGGAGACAGCAAGGTCAATTGAAGATATGATAAGCCTTCTGCCGCAAAAAAGAAAGAGACCGAGTGTTATCCTTACAGTTGCATCAGAAGAAAAGGGGATTGAGAGGGTTCTGGAGGAGATTGGTAAGTGCAGAAAATAAAGGCTATAAAATTTCCCCTCCCTTGACGGGAGGGGACTAAGGGGAGGGTGAGAATAGACACATGCACCCCTCACCCTAACCCTCTCCCGCAAGGGGAGAGGGAATTAAAGAGATCAGATAGAGGAGGTAAATAAATGAACATCATTGCCTGTATAAAGCAGGTGCCAGCGAGCGATGCGGTTATTAAGATTACACAAGACGAAAAGGCCGTTGACCTGGCAGAGATGGAAAAGATTAATGCAAAGCTGTATATTGTAAATCCCTATGATGAGTTTGCTGTTGAGGAGGCTGTGCGCACAAAAGAGAAATTCGGCGGCGAGGTTACTGTAATAACAGTGGGCGCTGATAAGGCAGCAGAGGCATTGCGCACATGTCTTGCAATGGGTGCTGATAAGGCGATACATCTGAAAGACACTGCTTTTGAAGGCGCTGATTCATACACTACTGCCCTTGCGCTGTCAGAGGCGATAAAAAAACTTCAATACGATGTCATCTTTTTTGGCAAACAGGCAATAGATGACGATCTTGCGGCAGTTGGGATTTATGTTGCAGAGCTTCTGGGACTGCCTCATGTCGGTCTGATAAATAAACTTGAGATAGACGCAGCAAATAAAAAAGCTATTGCTCAAAGGCCAATTGAGGGTGGTATTGAAAAGATAGAGACAACATTGCCGGCAGTCTTTACATGCCAGAAGGGGCTTAATGAGCCGAGGTATGCATCTTTGCCCGGCATTATGAAGGCAAAGAGCAAACCATTGCAGGAGATGAACCTGTCAGCGATTGGATTAAAGGCAGAGGATGTCGGCAAAATGGGCGCAAAGATAAAAGCAGAAAAGGTTACTTTCCCGCCAAAGAGAAGCGGCGGCAAAAAGATTGAAGGCGAGCCAGCGCAGGCAGCAAAGGAATTGGTCAGGCTGTTAAAGGAAGAGGCAAAGGTGCTATAATGTGGTGTCTCATAAATAGATTTATTCTTTTTGTCATTCCTGCGTGCCTTTGGCAGGAATCCAGACTTGTCTATTTGTGGATTCCCGCTCAGAAGCTCTGCGGGAATGACATTAGAGAATATA
>MHEL01000011.1:3502-3739 GCA_001803815.1 Nitrospirae bacterium RBG_19FT_COMBO_42_15
AAAAGACTGATATTATAACCATACCTGATAAAGATAAGGAGAGGTTTATCGGCGGGAGCGGGTTATCTGCGCATCTTTTTTTAGAAAGGGGATTGTATAAGGTTGATCCATTGTCTGAAAAGAATGAGCTGATAATTATGACAGGGCCATTGACAGGCACAACACTTCCCGGAACAGGGAGGTTTACTGTCTGCGCAAAGTCGCCATTGACAAATATCTGGGGTGAAGGGAACTGCG
>MHEL01000011.1:3775-6204 GCA_001803815.1 Nitrospirae bacterium RBG_19FT_COMBO_42_15
ATGACGGGATTATTGTAAAAGGAGTATCAGAAAGGCCTGTTTATCTTTATATAGAAGATGGAAAAGCAGATGTCCGCAGCGCTGATGGTCTTTGGGGCAGGGATACATACGATGTTACAGATATTCTGAAAGACAGATATTCAAAAAAGGCAAAGGTCCTTGCAATAGGGCAGGCTGGAGAAAACCTTGTTAAGTATGCCTGCATTGTAAATGATAAAGGTGATGTAATTGGCAGATGCGGCCTCGGTGCAGTGATGGGGCACAAAAAATTAAAGGCAATAATTGCAAAGGGGAGCGGAAAGGTAAATCCCTGTCTTGTTGATGAATATAATAACTTGAGAAAAATGCTCCTTGAGAAGATTAAAGAGAATGTTGTATCGCAGTCATTTCATCAGATGGGGACAGCAGTCGGCATAGATATGGGGATGCTTTCAGGCGACATACCAATAAAGAACTGGAGGCTCGGAGACCACCCAGAGCTTACAAAAAATATCACAGGCCCGATAATGAGGGAGCGGTATTTAAAAAGGGCTGGCGCATGTTTTGGCTGCCCTATTGCATGTAAGAGGTTGGTAGAGGTTAATGACGGACAGTATAAAACAGAAGAGGGGCCGGGACCAGAGTATGAGTCCCTCTGCTCGCTCGGCGCAATGACCATGACATTTAATCTGCCTGCTTTGATAAAGGCAAATGAGATGTGCAATAGGTATGGCATTGACACGGTTTCCTGCGGTTCAACCATTGCATTTGCAATGGAGTGCTATGAAAATGGTATAATAAAGAAGACAGATGCAGATGGCATTGAGCTTTTGTGGGGTAATGAAGAAGTTATCCTTAAACTTATCAAGAAAATATCTTTTAGAGAAGGGATTGGAGATACCTTGGCAGAAGGGAGTAAAAGGGCTGCAGAAAGGATTGGCAATGGTGCAGAGGATTATACTGTAACAGTAAAGGGGCTTGAGGCAGAGATGCATGACCCTCGTGGATGGCATGGAATGGGTCTTGCCTATGGAACATCAAACAGGGGCGCCTGCCACAGCCAGTCAATGAGCGTTCATATTGAGCAGGGCGTAACAATATATCCTGAGCTTGGTCTTGATAAAGATTTTAAAGGACAGGAAAGTACTGGCAAGGCAGAGATAACAGTAAAATCACAGAATATGGCAATGGTTGTAAATTCCGCTGTGATATGCCTCTTTGTAATGAGCTGTATAAGCATGGATGATGTCGCTGATATGTTGCGGACAACCACATCCTTTAATTATAATAAAGATAAGGTTATGGAAGCAGGCGAGAGGATATGGCTGCTGAAAAGAGGGATTAATAATTTAATGGGTATCAGCTCTGCTGATGATGCACTGCCCAAAGCAATAATGACGCCATTAAAGGAGGGCGCAGCAGCAGGCTCTGTGCCTGATATGAAGCTTATGCTAAAGGAGTTTTATCAGATGATGGGCATTGATGAAAAAGGCCGGCCGACAAAGGAGAGACTGGAGAGATTCGGGCTTGGGGAACTGATGAAGAAATTATACTTTAAATAAGAACGTTTCTATGAAGAGGAGAATAAAAGTAGATAATCTGCTATAATTTATATGTAGATTTAATAGGAGGTTATTATGATGCCAAAAGACGAACTTGACATGGCGGTTAGCATTGCCAAGAAATACCGTATCGGAGAACTTTATTTGATCGGTTCTGTGTTATACAAAAGCCCAGAGGAGGTTAATGATTATGATTTCGCAGTGCGGGGCGTTCCAAAGGGAAAGTTTTTTAAGTTTTATGGAGAACTGTTGAGGGCTATGGTTAAGAATGTTGATTTAATAGATCTTTCAGGAAAGAAGACGAAATTTAAAGGTATAATATTGAAGGAAGGCAGACTCATATATGCCAAATCAAAAGCTTAAGGAATACTGTGAGGCAGAGTTTGAAAATATAGATGCTGTTATATCTGAGTTAAATTCAGTGGTGAAATCAAGAAGGATAAAATATTCAACTGCTGAATTAGCTGCCATCGCAACTTTTATTCACAACTGTTACAATGGCTTTGAAAATATCTTGAAAAGAATTTTACAGTCAAAACAGATAAAAACTAAGGATGCCGCTACATGGCATAAAGACCTGCTCAAGGCCTCGTTAGATCAAGAAATTATTACAAACGGCTTATATGAAACTCTATCTAATTACCTTTCTTTCAGACATTTTTTTGTTCATGCTTATAGTTTTGATATACGATGGGAAGAGTTGAAGCCGCTTGTTGATAATATTGAAAATACATTGAAAGAATTTAAAGCTGTAATTTATAAATTTACTAATAAGTGAGTTGTAAGAAGTTACGCAGGGGCATTTCTGAAACTAAGAAAGGAGTATCCAATGGAACAGGAAAAACTGTTTGAGATTTTTAAGATAGCAATTGATAAGGAGCATGAGGC
>MHEL01000012.1:0-360 GCA_001803815.1 Nitrospirae bacterium RBG_19FT_COMBO_42_15
CTCACATACCCCTCCACCATTATGTCATCCCCTGCCCTTTTTACAGAAAAATCTCTTAGCATAAGCGCGTCTTTAATCTTATTGATTCCTTCGCCGCCGATGGAGGGCTTTGCATCCCTGCCGCTGATTATTTTTGGGGCTATAAAAAAAACAACTTTATCAACAACACCTTCTTTTAAGGCAGAGGCGGCTACTTCTGAACCGCCTTCTATCATCAGGCTTGTAATATCCCTTTTGCCAAGCTCCTTCATCAATTGAGCAAGAGGTATCCCGCCCTTTTTTGTTTTTAATAATATTATCTCTGCGCCTGATTTGTTAATCTTCTGAATTTTGCCTTTAGGCGCTTTTACAGATGTAGCA
>MHEL01000012.1:371-3416 GCA_001803815.1 Nitrospirae bacterium RBG_19FT_COMBO_42_15
TGCTTCTGACTTTTGTGTGAGCAGCTTTGCTGTGAAAGGAATTCTTAAATTGCTGTCCACAACAACCCTAATCGGGTCTTTGCCTGTTTTATTTTTAAGCCTTGTTGTAAGGCTTGGATTGTCCCTTAATACAGTGCCTATGCCAACCATTACAGCGTCCACCTCATCCCTCAGCCTATGGGCATATCCCCTTGCCTTTTCACCTGTAATCCATTTTGACTCGCCTGTATTTGTTGCTATCTTTCCATCAAGGCTCTCTGCTATCTTTAAGATAACAAACGGAGTTTTTGTTTTAATATATTTTACAAATGACTCATTAATTTTCTTTGCCTCATGTTCCAAGACGCCTGCCCTAACATCTATGTTAGAGGCAATAAGCTCCTCAATCCCTTTTCCAGATACAAGCGGATTTGGATCAATCATGCCAATAACAACCTTTTTAATCTTGCTTTCTATGATTTTTTTAGTGCATGGCGGGGTCTTTTTATTTGAATGGCAGCAAGGTTCAAGGCTGACATAGAGTGCTGCGCCTTCTGCATCTGAGCCGGCTTTTAAAATGGCTATCGCCTCGGCATGGGGCAGGCCTGCCTTTTTGTGATAGCCCTTTCCAATTATCTTATCATCCTTAACAACAACTGCTCCTACTATTGGATTTGGGCTTGTCCTTCCCCTGCCCTTTTTTGCAAGAGAGAGGCAGAGCCTCATATAATATTCATCATCCCTCATCTTCCCCCTTCTTCTCCTTCAGCTTCATGTAAAAGATAAGGCCGAATATTACAACTGCAATGGCAACAGCAAACATTAGCGTGTCCTGAGGCTTCTCCCATTTGACAAGGTGCTCAAGAAATGTAACAGCAAGCATCAGGACAATAACGCTGGAGAGCTTCTTTTTTAAATCATCAAGGTCTTTTATGATAAGCCATTCAGGAAGAGTCAGCTTGCCAATAAAAAGCTCATACATGGCAACAGAAAAGATATAAAGGATAACAGCAAGTATATATGAATCTATTACTGCCACCATGTGTGCAACTGATACTGCAAACTGCGCCTCGCTCGCTGCCTTGAACATATCATACACATTATGCATCATCCTTATTGTTGCCCAAATAAAGGTTGCGATAGAGGCAATAAAAGTGGAGATTACAGCAAGGAGAACAACATATTTGCCTTTTTCAAGCAGAAAACGCATATAGTTTTAACCTCTAACCCCCTTCATCCCCTTTAATAAAGAGGGATATAGGGGTATTATTATATTTTTCTCTTACCCTTAGGTAGTCGCAGGCTTTAGCCTGCGTTCAACGCAACCTAAAGGTTGCGGCTACTACTGTGACAGCCGACACGGCTGTCCTTCACTGGACAACCGCATCGGATTGCCCCTGCATTTATCTTCTTCTCTTCCCCTTAGAAACCTTTTTAGCCTTAGCCTTTACCTTTGCTTTAACCTTAGCCTTGATCTTTCCTTTCGTCCCCTTTTCCTTCTCCTCTTTGATTACTGCCTGAGCAGCAGCAAGCCTTGCAAGAGGCACACGGTATGGGGAACAGCTTACATAATCAAGCCCAATCTTATAGCAGAATTCAATTGAGCTCGGCTCGCCTCCATGCTCGCCGCAGATGCCAACCTTAAGCCCAGGCCTCGCCCCTCTGCCGAGCTGGACGCCCATCTTCATCATAGCGCCAACGCCATCCTGATCAATTGCAACAAATGGATCTTTGTCAAGTATCCCCTGCTCAACATAGAATGGCAGGAATCTCCCTGAATCATCCCTGCTCAATCCAAAGGTTGTTTGTGTAAGGTCATTTGTGCCAAAGGAGAAGAACTCTGCATCCTTTGCAATCCTGTCTGCAACTATTGCAGCCCTCGGCAGCTCTATCATTGTGCCAACCAAGTAGTTTATCTTTTTGTTGTATCTTGTCATTACCTCTTTTGCGGTCTTGTCTGTAAGCGCCTTCATCTTCTCAAGCTCTTTTTCATGGCCGACTAATGGAATCATTACCTCAGGGACAATCTTGTATCCCTCTTTAGCAAGCTCGCACGCAGCCTCAAATATTGCCTGAACCTGCATCTCATATATCTCAGGGTATGTGATGCCAAGCCTGCATCCCCTATGCCCGAGCATTGGATTAAATTCATGAAGGCTCTTGTTCTTTGTCTTTAATCTTTCAACAGGCACATTCATCTCCCTTGATAGATCCTCAATCTCTGCATCTGTATGCGGCAGAAATTCGTGCAATGGCGGGTCAAGGAGCCTTATTGTAACAGGCAGGTTCTTCATCTCCTTAAATATGCCGATGAAGTCGCCCTTCTGCATTGGAAGGAGCTTGGCAAGCGCATTTTTTCTCCCATTTGTATCATCAGCAAGTATCATCTCCCTCACAGCCTTTATCCTGTCTCCTTCAAAAAACATATGCTCTGTCCTGCAAAGACCAATGCCTTCTGCGCCAAAATTTCTTGCAACACGGGCATCATTCGGTGTATCTGCATTTGCCCTTACACCAATCATGCGTATATCATCCACCCATGTCATTAATACCCTAAACTCATTGCTAAGCTCCGGTTTGACAAGGTCAACCTTCCCAAGCATAATATCGCCTGATGAGCCGTTCAGGGTTATATAATCGCCCTCTCTTACAACCACATTGCCGTTTGTTGTAAATGACCTCTCCTTCTCATTTACATTTATATCTCCGCATCCAACAATACAGCACTTTCCCATGCCCCTTGCAACAACTGCCGCATGGGATGTCATGCCGCCTCTGGATGTCAGGATGCCCTGCGCTGCATGCATTCCGCCGATATCCTCCGGCGATGTCTCTGTCCTTACAAGTATCACCTTATCACTCTGCGACGCCATCCTCTCTGCATCCTCTGCTGTAAATACCACCCTTCCAACTGCAGCGCCAGGCGATGCTGGCAGGCCCTTTGCAATCTTGGTTACCTTTGCCTTTGGGTCAATCATTGGATGAAGCAGTTGGTCAATCTGGTCTGGTGAGATTCTCATTATTGCAGTCTTCTTATCAATCAGACCCTCTTTTAACATATCAACA
>MHEL01000012.1:3434-5526 GCA_001803815.1 Nitrospirae bacterium RBG_19FT_COMBO_42_15
CTTGCTGTCCTCTTGCCAGTCCTTGTCTGGAGCATATAGAGCCTGCCTTCCTGAATGGTAAACTCTATATCCTGCATATCCTTGTAATGCTTCTCAAGCTTCTTGTATATATTCACAAGGTCTTTATATGCCTTTGGTATGCTCTTCTTTAATTCTGATATCGGAACAGGGGTTCGTATGCCTGCAACAACATCCTCGCCCTGCGCATTCAATAAAAACTCGCCGAAGAATGCCCTCTCGCCTGTAGATGGATTCCTTGTAAAGGCAACGCCTGTGCCTGAAGAATCGCCCATGTTTCCAAAGACCATTGCAACCACATTTGCTGCTGTGCCAAGATTGTCAGGGATATTGTTCAGCTTGCGGTATGTAACGCACCTTGCGCCATTCCATGAATCAAATACTGCATCTATAGACATCTTCAACTGCTCAAATGGGTCGCTCGGGAAATTCCTTCCGCTCTCCTTTTTAACAAGTTCCTTAAACCTGTTGACAATATCCTTTAATGCAAGCAGATCTAAGTCAGTATCGTTCTTTGCGCCAACCTCCCTCTTTTTTGCCTCAAGTATTTCTTCAAACTTTGCCCTCTTAATGCCCATCACAATATCGCCGAACATGGTAATAAATCTCCTGTAGGCATCATTTGCAAACCTTTCATTTTTTGATTTCCTTGCAAGGCCCTTGATAGTTGCATCATTCAGGCCTAAATTCAATACTGTATCCATCATGCCTGGCATGGAAAACTTTGAACCTGAACGCACAGAAACTAATAATGGATTTTCAGGGTCGCCGAATTTGGAGCCCATCGCCTTTTCTACCTTGCGGAGATTGGCAATAGCGCCATCCCAGAGCCCTTTGGGATACTGTTTGTTATTTTTAAAGTACTCTATACATGCCTCTGTTGTAATCGTAAAACCCGGCGGGACATTTACGCCAAGGTTTGTCATCTCTGCAAGACCTGCCCCTTTGCCGCCGAGGAGGTCCTTCATATCGCCCTTGCCCTCTGCCCTGCCACTACCAAAGAAATAGATATGTTTTTTAGCAGCCATCGTGCATCCTCCTTAAATTATTTTTTCTCAGTAACTATCTTTGAGAAATCAGCTATGATATTAAATAAAATTCCGATTTCATTTAAAAGCCCCAAACGATTTCCCTTTATCTTTTCATCCTTGTCCATTACAAGCACCTTATCAAAAAAGGCATCCACCTCCTTTTTTAATCCTGAAATCCTCTTTAATGCATCTTCATATTTATATGCCTTGATTAAAGGAGATACATCACCCTTTAATGCCTTATATGACTTAAACAGCTCCTTCTCAGCAGGCTCTTTAAGCGCCTTTTCATCAACTGCGCCTTTAAAATCCTTTGGCACAATATTTATCACGCGTTTGAATGATATCATCAGAGGCTCAAAATAAGTCTCATCCTTTAACTTATTCAATGCCTGTATTCTCAGGAAGCAGTCATAGGGGTCATCAAACTTTGCTGTTAAGACTGCATCAACAATATCGTATCTGTAGCCCTCTGAGGTCAGTAGATTATCCATCCTCTGCCTTATAAAATCAAGGGCATCCTTTTTTGCATCCTCTATCTTTTTCACCTTATCCTTTAATGCAGACAGCGCGCTTTCAACAAGGCCTATTAATGATATATGAATCTTCTTAGAAAGCAATATCTGCAATATGCCCAAGCCCTGCCTTCTTAAGGCATAGGGGTCTTGTGAGCCTGTTGGTATAAGCCCGATTGCAAAAGAGCCGCAGATATTATCAATCTTGTCTGCAATGCTTAAAACTATGCCTGCATTTGTCTTTGGCAGTTCATCACCGGAAAATCTTGGGAGATAATGCTCATATATTGCATCTGCGGCCTCTTTCTTCTCTCCGTCTAATAAGGCATACTCCCTTCCTATTATCCCCTGAAGCTTTGGAAACTCGCCGACAACGCCTGTTAAAAGGTCAGACTTGCAGAGATACGCTGCCCTCTCTGCATGCACTAATGACTTGGCATCAATAATTGGTGAAAGAGTAGAAGATGCTGTCAGGCTGATATCCCTCTGCACCTTGTCATAGAGCGTGCCGAGCTGCTCCTGAAACAC
>MHEL01000013.1:0-6685 GCA_001803815.1 Nitrospirae bacterium RBG_19FT_COMBO_42_15
TATCATTAATTTTAAGAATACCTTCTTCCAATAACTTGGTCAAGAGTATATACCCCCCGCATGGGGTCTTCTTCTCACCCCCTCCCTTACTAAGGGGGAGGGAAGGGTGGGGGTTATCTCTGAAGGAGCAGCCGTCAATAACAAAATCACATCTTTTACAAAGATGCTCTTTTAAAAGTTTATCAAAGGGGTAATCTGAAAGAGTAAAGTCTGTTATTTCAGAGAGCCTTGCCTCATTAATCTTTTTCTCGCCGACCAAGTTCAGCACAAGGTCAAATCCCCTGCACGCAAGGGCCTCGTCCTTTTCAGGCTTATAGAATCTGCAAAAATTTTTGCAGATGATATTGATTGCCTTAGTTTTATTCACCTAAGTCACCCCTCACCCTAACCCTCTCCCGCAAGGGGAGAGGGAAAAGTTATCAGAACCATCCCTTTTTCAAAACCTCATGTATCCTTTCAATTATCTTTTCTGTTGGATAGTCATAGCCAAAGAAATCGTATCTCCTCCTGCCGTCCTTGTCAATCATCACAACCATATTAATATGGCCGAATTCGCCATCAGGGCCTTTCTTAACTGCAACCTGATAGTCATTAAGCATCTTTTCAACCTCTGCCTGCGAACCTGTAAGAAAAACCCAGAGGGATGGGTCTGCACCTTGATTCTCTGCAAATTTCTTAAGCACCTCCGGCGTATCCCTTTCATAGTCAAATGATACAGAGAGAAGGACTGTCTGCTTTTTGAACTCATCCTTCAGGTCAAGTTGTATCTCTTTAAATTTTAATAAGAGCGGAGGGCATGTGCCTTTACAATTGCTATAGATAAAGTTGATTAAGACGAGCTTACCCTTATAATCTTCAAGCCTCACCTTTTTCCCGTTCTGGTCTGTAAGCGTGAAACTTGCAGCAGGCTCTCTATCCTTTCTTACGACATTCCCTTCCAAATCAAGAACACCAATTTCTGTTTTTTCCCTGCTGCAGGAAAGGGTAATGAAAGATAAGATTAATAAAATGGGTATGAAAATCCTTTTCATTTTTTATACTCCTTGGAATATTTATAATACTTCCCCCCTCCCCTTAATCCCCTCCCATCAAGGGAGGGGAAACAATAAATTCCCTCTCCCCTTGTGGGAGAGGGTTAGGGTGAGGGGTTTTAAGCTTATTTTTTTATATCACTGTATCAATAATCTCTATTATAGCCCTCTTTACCTCTGCCTCATCTGTAATCGGCTCTGCAAGGGCTGCGATACATGCCTCTTTCGCAGAGATACCGGACATAATAAGCTGGCCTGTATATATAAGGAGCCTTGTGCTTGCGCCTTCATCCAGCCCTTTATCTTTAAGGTTCCTTATCTTCTCTCCGAGCGTGACAATGGACTTTGCAGTCTCTCCATCCACTGCTGATTCGTGCTTTACAATCTCTGTCTCAAGCTCCTTTGGCGGATAATCAAAGGTAAGGGAAATAAACCTCTGCCTTGTGCTCTGCTTCAGATTTTTTAAGATATTCTGATAACCCGGATTAAAGGAGACCGCAAGCATGAACCCTTCTGCTGCCTTTAGTACCTCTCCTTTTTTTTCAATCGGCAGGATTCTTCTGTCATCTGTCAGGGGATGGATAACAACTGTTGTATCCTTCCTTGCCTCAACAATCTCGTCCAGATAACAGATTGCGCCTATGCGCACCGCCTCTGTTAACGGGCCGTCTACCCATACTGTTTCGCCGCCCTTTATCAGATATCTTCCAATCAAGTCGCTGCTGGTCAAATCATCATGGCAGGAGACCGTAATTAATGGTCTTTTTAATTTATATGCCATGTACTGTAAGAATCTCGTCTTACCGCAGCCGGTAGGCCCTTTCAGCATTACAGGCAGCTTGTTTTTATATGCTGCTGTAAAGACCTCTACCTCATTAGCATGAGGGATATAATAAGGCTCCTTTGCTATCCTGTAATCCTCAATTTTTATCTGTGCCTTAGGCATTCAACTCCTTTTATTTCTCTTTATGTTTTATTATATTTAAATCAGGCTTTCTAATCAATTGGCTTGCCCGCTTAACCATATTATATTGTTTCTTATATCCTGATCTTTTATATCTGAAATTAGTTTTAACAGCGATTTAATAACTTTTCCTATCGGAAGCTGTTTTGAGAGGATAATTCCGCTATGCTCAATGCCTTTTTTGAGGAATTCAGAATGAAGCTTATAGAAATCAGCTGCATTAAAACTAATAATGATTCTATCTTCAGATATTGCATATCTTAGTTGTTCTGTATCTGTTAGCCCCTTATTCCCTGCCTCCCTTGTCGTCCTGACATCATATCCTCTTAATCTTAAAGCCACTGCAATATCTTCATGGACATCTTCATCCAGATAGAGCTTTATCATTATTTTTTAGTTCCCTTAACATGCTCCTCTTCATTTTCAGCTATATCTTTTTCTATCTCCTCCTGATTATCATAGTAATAAGAAAATGCATCATAGGCCTGCGCCGGGGTCAGGTGTGGAAATCCTTTAAGGATTTCTTCTATTGGCATACCGGTTTTATACCACTTGATAAGAGACCAGACAGGGATTCTTGTCCCCTCAATTATACTTCGCCCTCCGCATACCCCTTTTTTACGGGTAATATATGGATGAATCTTTATTTTCTTAAGTGCGAGCCCCATTTTACACCTCGTGATTTCATGAAAGGATACATCACTCTTGCTGTAGGAGGATTCTATAGAATAATTGCCTTTGTGTCAAGAAACTATAAAGTCAAGAGAACCTATCTTGCCTTTTCAAGCCCTAAGACATCGCCAACAGGCTCAGGCATGCCTTTATCCCTTTTAATCAAAGAAACCAACATATTCCAGACAAAGGATGCGCCGCCTGCAATCGCAACAAGCCCCCCAATACCCATTACCCCCATGCCGATTATCTTGCCGAGGTTGTCAAGTATCTGGTCAGAGCCGTAGACCTTCCTCTGCATGCCATGAGAGCCTGCTAAAAACAGGCCTAACATAAACAGCAGCAGTCCCATGCCGTATAAATACGGCTGAATTGTCCCAAGCCTCTTATAATAAATCTCCCTTTTCAAAAGGGGCAGCATCTTATAGCCAAGCCCCATAAATGCTATTGTAACGCCGCCGACTGCGCCATGATAGTGCGCAGGTATCTTTACATTAACTCCGCTAATGGCAAAGGCAGTCAGACTGCCTATTGTAAAGATTGCAATTGACATAATCAATGATGAAAAACCAGGGTCAGACCACGGCAGCTTTGCTCGCTTTTCCCTTTTAAAGAATATTGCGGCTAACACCAATATAATAAATACGCCGCTTGAACCCATGCCCCAGCGCATCAGTTCTGTAAAGGCATCCTTATGCGTCTGGCTTGCAATGTCAAAAAGAAAATATATTGCTGGCGCAGGCAAGGCAAAAACCAGATATAACAGATACAGCGCCCTTGCAAGGCCGTTTTTTACAGGATATTTATTTATAGTAAATTTTGTCAAAAGCATCCAGACTACAGCCATTGCCATTGCATTGGCAAATTGTAAAACATGACCGCCTCCCCAGAATAGCCGTTCAAAATCAATGAATGCCTTTGAAGTCTGAAAATAGTATGACATGCCTATGCAGACAAAGGCAATGATAACAACTACGCCGGTCAGACCCATTGCAAAGGTGGGAACAGGTAATTTATCATTTGCCTTTTTAGCATCTAAGATAGTCAGGAGCGTATTAATAATGGTTAACAATATGCCAATCCCTGCCAATATAAGTCCGATATAAAAGAGCGGATGCTCTATAACAGGGATATAATTAATGATTATCGGGATGCCGCGGCCGGTTATCGGAGGCAGGATTATTAATATTGTGCCGGCAGCAGTCAGCCAAAATGAAACCCAGCCGAGCAGAAGGCTGAAGGGGTCTCTTTTTAAAAAACCTGTTGTAGTGAGAACCCATAATGCGCCTTTAAAGGTAAGAAACCATATCACAACTGCAAGAATTACATGGCCGACAAGCGCAATATAGAAATAGTCTTTGCCTGGTAGAAGATTAAGGATTACAGGAGTGCGCGCAAGGGCTATAAGCAATGCAAAGATGCCTGCAAATATGAGTGTAAAGACCGGCAGAAATACCCATGCATATAATAGCCTTTCACTCTTTTTGCTGAGCTTAATATCATCAAATCCATTCATAAAATGCCTTTCCTGAAATAGCGTTTAATATACTTTTATACTATATTTTACTCCTAAAAATCAAGGATATTATTGTACAAAAAGGGTAGAATTTAATTGACATCTTTAGCTGAAATCTCTATAATATTTCAATACTTATACTTACTATCTATAAGGAGAAATGTTAAATGGACAGGAAGAAGAAGATATATATTTTATATACAGCGATTTTTGTTTCAATTATGATATTCGGCGCTGCAAACATCTTAATCAAGAGGGCAGAGATTATGCCCAGCAAGATACCGGTATACAAATATGCAGCGATTTTACCAAATGACCTTAAGGAGATGATGAAGCAGAATAGCGAGCTTATTATTGTTGATACAAGGGTTAAAGAGCATTTCAATGAAGGCCATATCAAAGGCGCTGCAAACCTTCCTTACATAAGCCTTAAGGCAATGAATAAGGTATTAGAAAAAGAAAAATCAAAGGATATTGTTGTCTATTCAGAGGACGGCGACAGGTCAAGAAAGATCTGCGAGGTGCTTGTAAACCTTGGCTATAGCAAGATTAGCAATCTTGACAACGGAATAAAAGGCTGGACAGATTCTGGCGGAGAACTGGTTAAAGAGCCTTAAAACCTATTGGTTAAATCTATCACAGCAACCTCTCCTGATTTTATATCTATCTCTTTATTGAAAATATAATTCAGAGGATTGTCTGTTTTGGAATCTGTAATACTAACTCTAAACTTGTGTTTGCCTGCAATTGTAATTATCTCTTCATAGGCAAATGATGGGCCGTCCTTTTTCAGTCCAGCGGGGTAATATGTCTTTGTTAATACATTTTTTTCATCAAGAAAAATCAGTACCTTAACAGGGAGCCTTTCTCCGGTGCAATTCATCCTCATAACAGGAAAAGGAGACTGTGTCTTTCTCATGTGCTTAAGCTTTGCTTCTGTCTCTTTTTCTGTTACTTCCTTACAGTCCACCTTATATCTGCTCGTGTACTTAAAGGCAAATTTTATTAAAGAGTCGTCCTTGCTGTAAAATGGATATATCGGCTTCCCGGAGAAAAAAAGGATGAAGAATAGAGGTATGACAGAAAAAGCTATCATTCTTTTCAGAATCTTTTTTTCATTTAATTTTGGAATCTTAACCCTTTTTTTATATTCCGATTTATTATAGCTGCTAAGATATTCCTCAAAGAGGCGTATTTCACCAAACAGATTATTAGTATTGATAGGCAACAACTGATATTCCCGTATCCTGTTGTGGTCAATTGTTCTGCCCGTGAAAGGCGGCCTCTTGCCTTCCATCCTCGCATGGAGCCATGTATTCCCTTCACGAAAATGACAATCGCCGTGTAAACAGCCGCAGAGAAATACGCCATCTGCGCCTGTTTCAAGTCCTGTCTCTATCATAGAGGACTGCGCCATCCCGATGCATGGAAGGGCTATCACCTTAACATTTGCCATCCCTTTTACAGAGCTGTCATTTACATCAATTATGTTTTTTAATGATGCGCTATGAGCGCATATAAACAATAATATCTTTGGTTTTTTATCTGCCTGTTTAAGAGGAGCCATAAGTTTACTTATCATTTTTTTAATCCGGACATCACCCATCTCAGGCAGGTTAATAGCCTCAAAATCACAGGCCCCCACGCATATACCGCAGGAGACGCACCTTTCAGATATAACAGTTGCCTCCATTCTGTATCCTAATCCATCTGTGCGCGAACGCATGCGGATAGCCTCAAAAGGGCAATCCTTATTGCACTGCTCACAGCCTGTGCAGTTTTTCAATATGACCTCTGCTAAAAGCAGCCTGCGCCTTCTTGTCCATGGCAGGATAAAGAGCAATAATGTTATTCCTGCGGTAATTATCCAGAACAACTGTTTAGGAATTATATCTCTTAATGGAAATATAAAAAGGTAGAACCAGTCAAAAGGGGCATTTATAGTCAACTTGCTCAGGTCTGCAGGCGGTGCGCTTTTTGCAGGCATAATGACAGCCGCAGCAAATAACATTATTAATATTGCGTAGGTCATCATCTTAGGGGTCGTAATTACAGGACGGGAGTGCCTAAAAACATGCAAACCTATCAGGATTATTATGGCAAAAGGCATGGCCAGATGCACAAGATGCAGGATAAAAAAGAGGAGGACATTCACACCTTCATTATTGAGAAATGAAATTGATATAGGTTCTATAAGAATGCGGATATCGCTCAACAGATTTGATGTCTTTAGCGCAACCAACTGCGCCCTCTCATCCCATACGAGCCAGTAGCCGGTGATGCCTATTATAATAGTAATACTTAATAGCGCCAAACCTGTAACCCATGCAAGCCACCTGCTGTGGCTGTATCTCCTGTTAAGATATTCCCTTATAACATGCAGGAAGAGGGCGATAATTAAACCATCAGAGGCATAACGATGGATGCTCCTTATCACGCCGCCTGCATACCACTGCTTTTCAGTTATATTTTGAACTATCTGATAGGGGTTGTTTGTTCTAT
>MHEL01000013.1:6725-7010 GCA_001803815.1 Nitrospirae bacterium RBG_19FT_COMBO_42_15
ATATAAAATACTGGATATAGCGCCAAGATAATATAAAGGATTGAATCCTGGAGTAAATATCTTATTGAAAAAATCCTCAATATATAGGAGTATTTTTTGTGAAGATGTTTTTGGCTTTTGTTCCTCTGAAATTTTATAATAAAATTCTTTCATGAAGACACATTATTATTGATGACTATAAATTAATGTCCCAAGTTTTCTGTTCTGTCATTCCTGCGGAAGCAGGAATCCAGTATTTTCCTGTTTTTTTGCAGTGCTGAGCTTCTGGATTCCCACTTTCGTGGG
>MHEL01000013.1:7054-8939 GCA_001803815.1 Nitrospirae bacterium RBG_19FT_COMBO_42_15
CTTTCTCTGAAATGGGCACTTCTTATTACTTATATGAGCTTCAAATTCCCCCCTGAAATTTTTAATTGCGCCCCTGACTGATGATATTGCCCCTTTTAGAAGATGACAATATACCTTCTCGCCTTCTAAAAGAGCGCATGTATCCTCAAGGTCTGCAAGGTCATTAACATCTCCGCTGCCGTCTTCTATCTTCTGAAGGAGCCTGTACATCTTTACAGTCCCCATCTGGCACGGAGGACACTGGCCGCATGACTCTTCCATAAAAAACTTGGAAAAACCCACAACTGTATTTACAATGCACTTGGCATCCCCGACAACAGTAACAGCAGCAGAGCCAAGCCCTGAATCAGCCTCTTTTAATGATTCAAAATCAAGCGAAATATCAAGCTGTGATTCTGCAACTGGCGCATTTGAAGGGCCTGATGGAAAGGCTGCCTTAAATCTCATTCCGTCCTTTATTCCACTGCCGCAGTCATTTATAAGCATCTTCATTGTTGTCCCAAGAGGCAGCTCATATACACCCGGCCTGTTTACATCGCCGCTAAGCGTAAAGAGCATTGTGCCCGGACTCTTTGAAGGGCCAATTTTTGAGAACCACTCCCCGCCTCTTAGTATAATATGCGGTATATTTGAGAGGGTCTCAGTATTGTTTACCAATGTAGGCTTTCCATATAATCCTTTTGCTGCAGGATAAAATGGCGGCTTCTGCCACGGTTTTGCAGGCCTGCCTTCTATTACCTCTATCATGGCTGTCTCTTCACCAGCAACATATTTATTCGGACATTTTATAATATTTATATCTATAGAAAAACTGCTCCCAAATATCTTTTCGCCAATATATCCCTTATCCTTTGCCTCTTTTAATGCCTTCTCAAGCGCTGCAATCTCAGCCTGATACTCCTCATTTATATATATATAAGACCTGCCTGCGCCTATTGCATACGAGGCGATGATAATGCCTTCAATCAACTGATGGGGGTTTGTGCGTATAAGGCAGCGGTCTTTGTATGTTCCTGGCTCGCCTTCCGCAGCATTACAGCAGAGATATTTCTCACCTGCCTCAGCCTCTGCTGCAAATTCCCATTTTTTTCCTGTTAAGAATCCGGCGCCGCCGCGGCCGCGCAGCCCTGATTTCTTAACCTCTTCTATAATATCACTGCTCTTTAATTCTTTAACAGCCTTTGCCAATGCCTTATAACCACCGGATGAGAGATAGCTATTTATGGAGATTGTCTTTATAGCGTCAATGTCTTTTATATAAATATCATGAGGCAGCAATATCCTCTGCTCTGATAAATTATTCACCTTCCTTCTCCTCTTCTTCCTCGCCTAATATGAAGAATCTGTTTTTCACTCTATCAAAGTCAATTATTGCGACCTTTCCAACAGAGACCTCAATCTTCTCCTCAAAGGTATACTCAAAAGGATCATCACCTTTAGAATCCCTCATCCTGATATTCATTTCATAAGTCCCCGGCGCTATGGATATCTCCTCATAGGCAAATGTTGAACCGTCCCTTCTCAGGCCGGTAGGATAATATGTCTTTGACAATATCCTTTTACCGTCTAAATCTATCTCTATATAGGTCGGCAGCCTTTCCCGTCCATACTCCATCCTCATCTGCTGGAATTGCGACTGAGTCTTTTGCATATGCTTAAGCTTGGTTTCTGTATCCTTTTTAGTTAATTCCTTGCCCTCTGTTGCAAACTTGCCGGGCTTCTTGAATGTAAATTTTATTAAGGAGCTCTCTTTGCTGTACATGGAATATGTGGGTTTTGTGAACAGGAAAAAGAGCATAGCAATAAATATTAACAGAACAGCGGCTGCAGAAAACGCCGTTGTCGTCTTATATCCTTTCTCCTTCAAAGGTTCTATAAGATTGTA
>MHEL01000013.1:8986-13307 GCA_001803815.1 Nitrospirae bacterium RBG_19FT_COMBO_42_15
TCTCCTTTAACAGCTCCCTCCCCTGAAGCGGCGATAACCAGTATGCGCGGATGCGGGAGTAATCGTACCCCTCATTTGGCATCAAGACAGGCGCCCTCTCTCCAGATAATCTTTGCTGCATCCATTTTGACCCCTCGCGGTAGAAACATTCTTTTATCTGGCATCCGCATATAAATACACCGTCTGCACCTGATTTCAGGGCATGTTCAACCATAGAATGATTGAGCATGCCTATGCATGGAAACATTATAACAGGCACATCAGGCATATCTTTAAGGCTTTTATTTCCACTGTTAATCAACCCCTCTGCCTTAACGCTATTTTTACAGATAAAACCTATTATTCCCGGCGCGCCATTCTGCTTGCGAACAGGGCTTAAGAGCTCTGATATCTCTTTTTCTATCTGCTCCCTATTCTGAAAAGGCATATCTGTCGCCCTGCTGTTGCATGACCCAACGCAGATGCCGCAGCTTGCGCACCTGTTAATCATCACATCTGCCTGCAGAAGATAAGGCCTGTTGTCCTTTCTTGGCACCATGCGGATTGCCTCGTAAGGACAGTCCTTATGGCACTGTTCACACCCAACGCATTTTTCTGTTATCTGAACAGGCGGCAGCCTTTTGGACCTGCCTACCCATGGCAATACAAACAAAAGTATTGTGCCTCCAACTGATGTAATCCAGAAGGCGCTCTTTGGAAGGGATGACGCCAAGGGAAAGATAAATAAATAAAGCCAGTCAAAGGACGTACTAATCGGCATCCTCTCCATGTCTGCCGGCGGTGCGCTTGTAGCCGGTGAAATAATAGATAGTATTAGTAAAGCGAACAATAAAGCAGCGGCAATGGCCATTGGCGGTTTTATTCCGGGACGCGCATTTCTTGATATATGTACGGCTACAAGTATGCCTATGACAATAAATGATATTGCAAGATGTCCGAGTAGAATGACAAAGAATATCATCATGTCCACTGCGGCATTGCTAAGGAATGACCTTTGCGGAGGCTCAACAAATATAGGGATGTCATTAAGCAATTGAGCGGTCTTAACAGCAATTACCTGCGCCCTCTCATCCCATACAAGGAAATAGCCTGTAACCCCGATGCCGATAGAGACTGTTAAGAGCGCCATGCCGGAGCCCCATGAGAGCCACCGCCACTGACGGTATCTGCCGAGAAGGAATTCCCTTAACAGATGAATGGCCATGAACAGGACAAATCCGTCAGAGGCATAGCGGTGAATGCTCCTCATGATGCCGCCTAAATACCACTGATGGATAGTAAGGTACTGAACTGTCTCATAGGGGCTGCTTGTCCTGTAGAATAAAAACAGATAGATGCCGCTTATGGTTATCAGCATCAGGAAAAAGAAGCACATTGTCCCTAACCAGTAGAGCGGATTGTATTCCTGCGTAAAAACCTTATCTCCCATTCTGTCAAAGGCATATACAATCCTACGCCTGACAGAGAGACCTTCATAACCCATTATCAACCTTCCTCCCTAAGAAATCATTCTTTAAGATATTCTAAATATTTTAAAAGCAAGGCTTGTAAACCTTATAAAAAGATATGATATCTCCTTCCACCACATAAATATGATCGGGACAATAAAACATAAAATAGTTAATAATATATAACTTATAAGATAATAATAATTAAGCTTGTATGTTCCGCTCACAGGGTCATAATCAGTGCATATTAATTTCAGCTTGTCCATTAAAAGGGTAAAGTTCAGTATATCATCTGCGCTGGCGCTGTTTGACATTGCGCCTTTTAATGATTCAATCAATTCCTTATCTGCCCTGTCATTATCACCTGTCCCGTAAAATACATTTTTATATATTTTACCTTTTGAGTCCATGACAGAAATCATATTTATATGGTCAAAGCCTTCCTTTGTCTTCTGATAAGAAAAACCAAACTCCTCTGTAAGCCCCTCTATAGCCTTTTTGTCTCCTGCGGCAAATCTCCAGTATCTGAAATTCTTGGTAAAGTTCTCGCCGTATTCCTTCATCCTTTGAGGCGTGTCCATCTCATAATCAAATGATACTGTTAAAATATTTACTTTTTGCCCAAGCTCCCTGATCATATCATCCCTAATCCCGGCAAGAATCGCTGTGCTTATATGACAGACATGCGAGCAATTTGTATAAACAAAGTTGATTATAAGCGGCTTCCCGATATATTCGCTTAAACTAAATCTATTGCCGTCCTGATCCAATAAGATGTGGTTTCCGGGCTTTTTCCCGATTGACTCATTAGCAGTTATTATCATCTCTGTCTGTTTTATCTTATCATCGGATATTGTATTTGCAGAAGAATGGCTGGCGAGCAGAAAAAATAGGAGTATAAAGATTGATAGCGCTTTTTTCATCTTTAAACTACTGCCTTATTCCTATATCAAGGATTACTGCTGATAAGATTACGAAGAGGTATATCATTGATGCCTTAAAATTCTTCCAGGCGGTATCTTTAGAGAGGTCGCGAAGAAGCTGGATATTCCTTACAATAAAAAAGACCCCCATAACTATAGCTATAACAAGGTATAATCTTCCAAGATTGCCAAAAAATGCCGGGAGCAGCGAGGAAATAACAAGGAAGATTGTATTTAACAGGATAAAGAAGGCGGTTTTTTTATCTCCGATAACTACCGGAAGCATTGGCACGCCTGCGCTCTTATAATCTTCCTTATGGAACATGGCAAAACTCCAGAAGTGCGATGGCGTCCAGAAAAATAAAATTACTGCCAAAAGGATCGGAGGCAGGCACAATTCAGGCTTCTCAGATGCGCCGCCTGCAAGCGCTGCAAAGCTTCCGGCAAGGCCTCCGATGATAATATTTGCCCAGCTCCGCCTCTTAAGCCACATGGTATAAATTACAACATACACAAAGGCGCCGAGGAAAAGGTGTATTGCAACAAGAAAGTTTAGCGCAAGAAAAGAGAGCGCTATAGAAAATATTAATAGAATGCTTGCGGACAGGAGCGCATAAAAAGGATTTATATCTCCAAAAGGAATAGGTCTTGCTGTTGTGCGCTTCATAACCCTGTCTATATCCATATCAAAATAGTGATTATAGGCGCTGGCGCCTGAGGCTGCCATCATTGTTGCTACTATCAAAAGCGCCATCTTATAGACAGAAATATCATTCCCCTGAGCTGCTATTGAACCCACAATAGCAGTAAAGGTGATTAAGACGCATATCCTGAGTTTAAACAAAGGCAGATATTTTCTGAGTTCCATAATGCCCCCCCCTGCTGCGAGCTTATAATCCCCCCTTGCCCCCCTTTAATAAAGGGGGGATGGGCGGATTATCCTGCTAAAATATAACCCCTTTTATCCTACAATCCATATCATAGAGAGCCACTTCCAGTTCAGGAAATAGAACAGAATAAAGAGGGTCAAAAAAACCATTCCAATAACAAATGTCCCTGGTGCTGGAAACGAATTATGTTTTTCTTCAGCCATAATAGAACCTCCTTTATAGAATCTTTGCCTCATTTGCCGCCATCTTCCTGCCAAAGAATACCGAGAGCACAGCCACAAGAACATATATTGCCCCGCCTGTAACAGCTAACATTGCGCCAATGGCTGCTACTGTTGTGAAAAGGATAACAGTCGGGTCAAAGGAAAATGGAATTATTGAAACTGCAAATGTAACATCCCAGTGCCTTCTCGGCGAACCGAGTGTGCCGGCAGCCCCCATCCCAAGGGACATTAATATTATGCCGATACCGAATATATACGGCTGGATTGTAGCCAGTTTCTTCCCTATAAGCTCTCTTCTGAATATAAGCGGGATAACATAATATGTCAGACCCATAAATGCGAGCGTAGTTCCGCCGACAACAGTTCCGTGAAAATGACCTGTCATTGCCCATGTATTGTGCGACTTAATAGCAAGCTGCTCTGTTCCGTATGCTACGCCTGTTATTCCGCCGATAAAACCAAAAATAAAGAGTGAGAATATCAGGGCTGGGAAACCGGGCTGGCCCCATGGCGCCTTTGTAAGCCATTCAAATAATCCCTTTGTGTATCCATTTTTACGCTGGGCAACCTCAAGAGCCATTGGTATAGCCATGGCATGAATCAAGCTGGCAAGCACTGCCAGATACATGAAGTAAGAGGTATTTGCAATCTTATGCGCTGAGCTCAATGTTGGGTCTGTAAGCAGGTGATGCTCAGATGCCAGATTTATAAAAAGGATGTAGAGAACAAATGCTGTTCTGCATATCTTTTCATTAACAGGTTTTGCTCCAACAGTCAGCGCTCCTAAGAGATACCAGATAGAGACCATTGCAGTAACATTAATCTGCTGTGAAGAA
>MHEL01000014.1 GCA_001803815.1 Nitrospirae bacterium RBG_19FT_COMBO_42_15
TCTATAGGTTTGCCAGTGATTATTTATGGAGGCGTACTCCTTGTTTCTATTGCTATAGCCGTTTTATTATATAAAAGGTCTAAGAGGCTCTCTTTTTCTATCCTCATCTTTTTCGTAACCATTCTGCCTGTCTCAAACATCATGCCAATAGGCGAGCTTATTGCAGAGAGGTTTTTATATATACCATTAATCAGCTTTGCTCTTTTAATAGGAATAAGCACAGATTATTTCTTTATAAGGTTTCCATCAAGGTTCCTGAGGATTATAATCAGCATACCCTTGATACTTTTGGCTCTCTTCTATTCCCTTCTAACAATCAGCAGGAATTACGACTGGAAGGACGCCTTTACATTATGGAAGGCTACAATATACACAATGCCTGCAAGCTCTGTTGCACATAACAACCTTGGAGTTGAATATGTTAAGAAAGAAGAGCATATTGATGCAATAGTGGAATATAAAAAAGCCATTGAATTGTCTCCAAAATATTCCCATGCCCTGACAAATCTTGGCGATGCATATTTTAAAATAGGTCTGATAAACGAGGCAATAGATTTTTACAGAAAGGCTATTGAAGCAGAGCCTGATTATGCAATAGCCTATAACAATATTGGTTTTGCCTATCATGAAAAGGGGCTTTATAAGGAGGCATTAGCTGAGTATAAAAAGGCAATAGAATTAAATTCTAAAGACCCGTTATTTTATAATAATCTTGGCAATCTTTATGCGTCAATGAAGAAATACGATGACGCAATAGCAGAATATAAAAAGGTTCTCTCTATTGAATCTAAAGATACAAATGCCTATAACAACCTTGGTGTTGTTTATGCAAAGCAGGGCAGATTCAATGAGGCTGAAACAGAGGTAAGAAAAGCGCTTATAATTGACCCTGAAAACAGCCTTGCAAAGGCGAATCTTGAGGATATCTTAAATAGAGGAAGGATAATTCTTGAACCAGAGAAAAAAGGCGAAAGATCCGCACAGATAGCAGCCTACAACTACTATATTCTTGGACTTGCTTATATTAAAAAAGAGATGTATAAGGAGGCTGCCATTGAGACAGAGAATGCCATTAAATTAGACCCCAAAATGGCAGATGCCCACAGAAACTTAGGTCTTATTTATTATTCTTATCTTAAAGACAACAAAAAGGCCGCTTATCATTTCAAAAAACTCCTCCAGCTCGCCCCAAACCAGCCTGATAAAGAGAATATCAATAAGATAATCAAAGAGATAGAAAAAAAGTAGTGTACCGCCCCTCCTTGACAAATGACAATATTTTGATAAACTTAACTCATTGAGATTTAAGGAATATTGTTAGAGGTAGTATGGGGTGATTTTTGGGCATTTCTGAAAAATATCTTGAATCAATTAAGGCAATAGTTTCAAAACGAAGCGGACTGAATCTTGACGGAAAAAAAGGTCAAAATTTACAGGTTGCGGTCTCAACAGCATTTTCCGCTTCAGGCTGTAATACTATTGAGGATTATATATATCTGTTATCTACACCATCATATCAGTCAAGGATTGAGGTAGATAAGCTTATCTCTCTCCTTACTATTAAAGAGACCTATTTTTTCAGGGACAGGCATCAGTTTGATATTTTAAGGAATTTTATACTTCCAGAGATTATAAATAAAAAGAGGGCTGCTGATAAGAAAATAAAGATATGGAGCGCTGGCTGCGCAACAGGCGAGGAGGCATATTCTATAGCAATTATACTTTTTGAGCTTATACCTGCAATTGCTTCATGGGATATTTCGCTCCTTGCAACTGATATAGATGCCAATGCCTTGTCAAAGGGACAAGAGGGCAAGTTTAAAAAATGGTCATTCAGGGGCGTTTCTCAGGATATAATAGAAAAGTATTTTACTATCAAAGATGATTCCTACATGATAAATGACATCTTTAAAAAGATTGTCTACTTTTCAGCTCTGAACCTTATAGAGGATAAATTTCCTTCTATACTCAATAGCACTAATGACATAGATATCATAATATGCAGGAATGTAACTATATATTTTAACAGGGAAGCCACGAAAGAGGTAATCAACAAGTTTTACAATTCTCTTAATGAAGGCGGCTATTTATTAGTAGGCCATTCAGAGCACTTTTCAGAGTATTACAAAAAATTTATAGTAAAGCCGTTTCCGCATACTATTGCATATCAAAAACTTGCAGCCCCTCTGCCAGCCAAACGGCAGATTTTAACTCCAGCCTTTAAAGAGATTTCATTTAGAGATGCTGCTAAAGAGCAATCCACTGCAAAAGATAGTCATTTAGACGCTTTCACTCCCCCGAGAAAGACTAATGATTCAGAAGAGACTGTTATCTTTCAGGAGGCAGCGCAGTTATTTAAAGAAAACAAATATGACGAGGCAGCAGAGAGGTTTGTTGAAATATTAGAGTTAAATCCAAAGAATGCAAGGGCATGTGTAATGCTTGCCCAGATATCCGCAAACAGAGGAGACACGGCGTCTGCTGTTAAATGGTGCGAAGAGGCAATTAAGGTTGATAATCTTAATCTTGACGCCTATTATCTTTTGTCATTAATTTCTCAGGACAGCGGCGAACTTGCAAAGGCAGCGTCATTATTAAAAAAGGTTGTATATATAAATACTTCTTATGTGCTTGGTTATTTTGACCTCGGCATATTGCATAAGAAGCTGCGTAAAGATGCAGCGGCAAAAAGATATTTTGAAATTGCAAAGGGGCTTTTAACAAAAGAACCAGAAAGATCAGAGGAGTTTTTAGGAGATTCAGGAGCTGCTGAACTCACAGAATTAATAGATAATGAGCTGATTTCATTGAAAAATTTATGAATAGAACCTTTATTACATTTACGCTATTAGAACAGCTTTACGGAATTGATTCACAGAATATTATAGAGGTAATACCTCTGCCTGAGGTTATACCTATCGGCAAATCGCCTGATTTTATTGAGGGCTTTATAAACCTTCGGGGCGCTCTTATTCTTGTAATTAATATGCGTGAGGCGATAGGATTAGAAAAGATTCCGCTGTCTATTAACAATTCCATTATTAATGTTGATATAAACGGCCTTCCAATAGGGTTTGTTGTTGATAGTGTAAAGGATGTAGTATCTGTTTCAGAAGGTCAGATTGCCAAGCCGTCTAAAAAGTGGAAGGGTATAGATATAAGATATATTTACGGGATAGTAAAAAGAGAGCCGTATTCTATTACTATACTTGATACAGAGTCTATTTTTACTGAAAAGGAAAAGGAGATTATTATTGCATCCTCCAAAAAAATCACACAGAAGAAAAATACCGCTGATTTACCGTCTTATAAAGACAGGGAGACTCTGAAAAAGAGGGCAGACGAATTTAGTAAGTTGACTGCAGAGCCGGAGGCAGCAGGTGAAAATATGAGCGCAGTTATGTTCAGGGTTGGAAATGAAGACTACGCAGTGGATGTAAAATATATTCTGCAGACCCAGAAATTAAAATATATTGCAAAGGTGCCGTCCACGCCTGAATTTATTGCAGGCGTGATGAATTTAGGCGGAACTATAACGCCTGTAATAGATATGAGGCTTTTTATTGGAGTGAAAAGGGATGTCAGGAGGGAGAATCCTGTTCTAATTATGGATATCAACAAGAATAGAATAGGGGCGGTTGTTGATGAAATCAAGGATGTTGTGAATATACCTCTCAATGATGTAAGGCCTCCATTAGAATCTATAAGCGAGGATAAGAGGAAATATATATATGGCGAGACAATCATTAATGAGAGGGTTGTGGTTATTTTGAAGGCAGAGGAATTATTTTCACAGTCAAGGCTTGCTGTTGCTTGAGAAAGGAGAATAAAAGGTGTTTAAAGGGAGATTAGATGTAAAGCTAATTGCAGTAATAGTAGTTACGCTGTTAATCGGTTTTGGGGTTCAGGCATTTATAAATATACAAAAGGAATATAAAGACTTAGAGGAGGAGCATGCAAAGAAGTTCTCTCTCCTTGCAGGGTCTATTATTAAAACCATACAGAATAATATGGTGGAAGGAAGGGCTGATATTGCGCATCGCGTCTTTGAGGACCTAAAAACAGGATATGGGATTGAGAGCCTTGAAATAATAAAAAATAAGGGAGCAGAGGCATTTACTGATTATGAGACCATTAACGATGTTATTAAAAGGCTTGAGTCAAAGGGAAAGGATATCAATTCAGAGACATTGTCTGAGATTAAAAGGTTTCAGAATATTGTTAAAGAAGAAAAAGAGAGGGGTTTTGTCAGAAAAGGCAAGGGCGCGAGGGAAGTAGACCAAAGGGTTAAGGATGTTCTGGAAACAGGAAAGGAGCTTTCCTATAATGAAGAGAGCGGAGGCAAGGAGCTGCATGTTTATCTAAAGCCGATATTTAATGACGGCAGGTGTTACAGGTGCCATGGCTCAGAATATTCATTAAGAGGGGTATTGAGAGTCACAAGCTCCATGTCAGAGATCAATAAAAGGGTTGCTGAGAACAGAAACAGGATATTGATTATATCCCTGCTTACTATCCTGATAATCGGGATAGCCCTAAGGATTGCGCTTAACCGGCTTGTTGCTGCGCCAATAGGCAAGATTGTTGAAACCCTTAAGGCCATTGCCTCAGGCGACCTTACAAAAGAGGTAAAGATTGAATCAGACGATGAGATAGGTGAATTATCAAAGTGGTTTAACAAGATGTCAAAGAATATTCCATTAGTGGACATATTCAAGCAGATACGGGAGAGTGTTAACAAGACAAGTATCTCTGCAAATGAGATAACAGCAGTGGCTGTTCAATTAGAAAAGGGGGAGACAGAACAGGCTGCCTCTGTTAATGAGATCACAGCAACAGTTGAGGAGCTCAGCTCTTCTGCAAAACAGGTAAATGAGAAGGCTGAATCAGTATCTGACCAGTCCAAGAACGCACTTAAGATTGCCTATGAAGGCCAGAAGGCTGTAAGCGCAACCATTGAGGAAATGAATAACATTAAGGAGAAGGTTGAGAAGATAGCTGAGGATATACTTAATCTAAGCGAACAGACACAGCAGATCGGGACAATTATAAATACAGTTAATACTATTTCAGAGCAGACAAACATGCTTGCATTAAATGCCTCTATTGAGGCTGCAAGGGCAGGGGAGCACGGCAAGGGTTTTGCAGTTGTAGCAGCAGAGGTAAGAAAGCTCGCAGATCTCAGTCAGAAGTCAACTGCAAAGATTGAAACTCTGATTCGGGAGATTCAGGCAGCAACCAATTCAACTGTTATGGCAACAGAGGAGGGTTCTAAGAGCGTTGATGCAGGCGTAAAGAAGGTATTGCAGGCTGGCGATACTATAACATCTGTAATCTCTACAACCAAAGAGACCTATGACTCAGTTCAGGAGATTGCTATTGCCTCAAGGCAGCAGTCTCTTGCAATTGAACAGGTGTCTGAGGCAATGTCAGATATTAATCAGAGGATGAAACAGACGGTTTCAAGCTCAAATGAGATGCTTCAGGCAGCAGAGTCATTAAGCGTATTGGGAAAAGAGCTTCAGGAAATGGTGGGAAAGTATAAGTTTTAAATTTTCTCCCCGCACACTTCCATCTCCCCTTGTGGGAGAGGGTTAGGGTGAGGGGTGAGGTTAGTTATGGCTTTCAGCAATGAAGAATTTAAAAGGCTATTGGGTATATTCAGGGAGGAGGGGACAGAGTATCTACAGAAGCTCGGAGACTGCCTGCTCCATTTAGAGAAAGACCCGAAGAACACATCAGTATTGGAAGAGATATTCAGAAATGCGCATAATCTTAAAGGCGCAGCAAGGATACTTGGTTTAACAGAGATAGCAAGGATAGCGCACGATCTTGAAAGCATCTTCAGCCTAGCAAAAGATGGAAAACTCGCCATAACTTCTGAGAGGATTGATGCAATAACAGAATCAATTGATGCAATGAGCAGCCTCTTAACAGCCGATGCAAAAGAAGAAGCAGTAAATATTCAGGAGCCGGTTAAGCAGATGCATCGTGAGCTTGCAGAAACGAAAGAGGCAGCGCAGCAGCTTCCTGTAAAATTTGGCAGAAGGGTGTCAGATAGTCAGTTTTTAAGCACTGTAAAGGTTTCAACTGAAAAGCTTGATAATATGATGAACCAGATTGGCGAACTGCTAATATCAAAGATGAGGTTTGAGCAGAGAATGGATGACACCAATTCACTTACGGGTTTATGTGAAGGTTTAATAAAGGATATAAGCAGGTTCAAGAGGGAAGAGCTGCGGCTAAAGGGCATTAAAAAGACAAGGTCTTACACCAATCAGGATAAAAGAGGCGTTGAAATGATGGATAATATCAGCGCTGATTTGATTAGATTGAACGACGAGCTGATAAGATTTACATCAGACTTTTATGAAAATCAGATTGATTTAGGTATTGTTACCGGCAGCTTAGAGGAGAGTGTGAAGAATATCAGGATGCTGCCCCTTTCCACAATATTTGAGACGATGCCGAAGATGGTAAGGGATTTGTCAAGAAAGCTAAACAAAAAAGTTGATTTGAATATGGAAGGTGAAACCATAGAGCTTGATAAAAGAATTCTTGAGGGGCTTAAAGATCCGATGGTTCATCTGATTACTAACTGCGTTGACCATGGCATTGAACAGCCTGATGAGAGAAAAAATACAGGAAAGAATGAGGATGGAAAAATAACTATAACTGCTGCCCCTGTTGGAGGCTATATAGAAATTGCAGTTGAGGATGACGGCAGAGGAATATCAATTGATAAAATAAAAGAGCGGGCGCTTAAAAATGGCCTTGTAACTGAGGATATGCTGGCAGGTCTGAGCAATGAGCAGCTTATTAATTTCGTATTTGAACCTGGCTTTTCTACAAGCGAGATAATTACCGATATATCCGGCAGGGGAGTCGGGATGGATATTGTAAAAAAAAATATCGGGGATCTGAACGGATTAATATCTATTCAGTCAGAATACGGTAAAGGCAGTAAAATCACAATCAGGGTTCCACTGACATTGGTAACAGTAAGGGTTATACTGGTAGAGAGCAGCGGTGAGGTATGCGCGCTGCCAGAGGCTGCTATTGACAGGATATTGAGCGTAAAAGAGGAGGAGATATTAACAATCGGGGAGAGCGAAGTTTTTAGAGAGAGCGGTGATATTCTGCCTATAGGGAGGCTAAGTCATATACTTGGATTTTCAAAAAAAGAGGATGAAGATGCAAGCAATGAATATCCTGCAATTATTATAGAAGGAGGCGAAAAGAAGGCAGCCTTTATTATAGACAATATTATCGGCGAAGAAACAATAATATTGAAAAATCTTACATTTCCGCTGACAAAGCTTAGAAATGTTTCAGGCGCTGCTTTGCTCGGCGATGGAAGGATAGCAATAGTCCTGAATCCTGCAGATATTATTGATTCAATGAAGGCTGTAAAGCCTCTCCCAATAAAGAAGGTTAAAGAAAAGGAGATAGAAAAAAAATCTGTGCTGGTTGTGGACGATTCAATAACTACAAGAACTCTTGAGAAGAATATCTTAGAGTCATCAGGTTATGATGTTACATTGGCAGTTGACGGTCTTGATGCCTATAATAAATTACAGAAGAAGGATTTTGATATTATTGTTCTTGATGTTCAGATGCCGAATATGGATGGATTTGCTTTTACAGAGAAGGCGCGCAATACACAGGAGTTCAGCAATATTCCAATAATATTAGTGACCTCTCTTGAGAGCGATGCAGATAAAAGGCGTGGGATTGAGGTTGGCGCAGACGCCTATATTGTAAAAAGAACCTTTGATCAGAGCAATCTAATAGAGACTATAAGGAGATTGATTTGATATGATTCGGGTACTGATTGTAGACGACTCCAATGTCTTTTCTGACATCCTTACAAAGATACTTCAATCTGATATTGATATAAAGGTTATTGGCAGGGCTGTCAACGGCATAGAGGCTGTAAATTTTACTGAGAGGCTTAAGCCTGATGTTATTACAATGGATATACAGATGCCTTTAATGGGCGGGGTAGAGGCAACAGATAAAATAATGAGAAGACATCCGACTCCTATAATTGTCCTTTCTTCTTATGTAAATAAAAAAGAGATGAATGTCTGTTTTGATGCGCTGAAGTCAGGCGCGGTTGATGTAATGGAAAAGCCTACAGGGACGACGCTTTTAGATTATCAGGAGATAGAAGACGATCTGATAAAAAGGGTTAAGATCGCTGCTGGTGTAAAGGTATTTTCGCATTTTAATTTAAGCAAGGGTTCAACAGACCGAGGGCCTGAAATTCCAAAGGTTGCCGCAGCCAAAAAACAAAAGACTAAGATTGTTGTAATTGGCGCATCAACAGGCGGACCAATTGCAATTAATACCATTCTATCTGCCTTACAGCCTCACTTTTCAGTGCCTTGCGTGCTTGTTCAGCATATTGCAAAAGGTTTTTTAGAGGGATTTGTTAATTGGCTTGATAAAGAATGCGGCATAAAGGTCAAGATTGCCGCGGCTAATGAACGTTTAGAGGCTGGTGTCGCTTATTTTCCTCCTGAGGATTATCATCTGAAATTTTATAAAAATGGGACTGTGCAGCTTTATAATGCTCCTCCCTATGACAGCCACAGACCTTCAATAACCTTAATCATGAAGGCCGCGGCAGAGGTTTATGGCTCTGGCGTTTTGGGTGTCCTGCTTACCGGCATGGGAAAGGATGGAGCAGAAGGACTTAAATCTATCAAGTCTGCAGGCGGCAGGACAATTGTTCAGGATGAGGAAACAAGCGCAGTATTCGGCATGCCTAAAGAGGCAATAGAAAATAATGCCGCCGACCATGTACTTCCTATAAACAGGATTGCAAAACAGATAATGGATATGGTTTAAAATATGCCAAATGAATTAATATTGATTGTAGAAGACAGCCGCACATGGCTGCAGGCTATTGAGATGAGCCTGAACAAGGAAGGTTTCCGTGTAATTACTGCAAAAGACGCCCTTGAAGGGTATCATAAGGTAATTACAGAATCCCCTGATTTAATCATATCTGATATAAACCTCCCTGAATTAAACGGCTACCAATTCTGCAGGCTTATAAAAAATGAAAGCACTACCTCCTATATACCTGTTATACTTCTGACAAGCCTTGGCCAGAAGCAGGACAGGTTTTGGGGTCTAAAGGCAGGCGCAGACAGATATATCTTAAAGGATACTTCAATGGATACGCTTATAAAAGAGGTTAAAACCCTGATAGATGAAAAAATTGGTAAGATAAAGAGGAAGCAGCCCCAATCAGCAGGCGGTGATATGAAGGATGCTACTATAATGTCAAGGGTGAATTATCTGTTTGACAAGCTGCTTTTTGAGTCAACAATAATGGGCGAGATTAAGAATCTTGCAACTTTGGTTAATGACAGGACAATGCTTTTAAATGAATTCTTTAAGATAATGACAGCGCTCCTTGATTACAAGGCATCAGGCCTTTTGATAATATCTGAAGACAATACTGTCTTATATCTGGATTTAAAGGATGGTATGCTAAGTGATGAGAATATAAAAGCTGTTAAGGATGCTTATTCTAATGATATTAAGATTGAAATAATCAGCGGTATGGAATATAATGATAAAAAAATGAATATGCCGTATTATATAGGCAGTAGCCTGAAAATACAAAATGAGCGAGTCGGCGATATCTTTATATTTAATGACAGGGAATATGACATAAATAACAGAAATACACTATCATTAGTCGGGAAAGAGCTTGCTGTTGTTGTAAAGCTGATGCTTTTATACGAGGAGAATGAGAGGCTTTCTATTACAGATGGACTTACTAAGGCATATAACAGGCGCTATTTCAACATTCAGATTGAAAAGGAGTTTGAAAAGGTAAAGAGGTATAATTCAAAACTTGCCCTTATTATGCTTGATATTGACCATTTCAAATTATTGAATGATAACCATGGCCATCAGCAGGGCGATATTGTTTTAATCCATCTGGCAAGGATATTAAAAGAGAATATGAGAGGTATTGATTTTATTGCAAGATACGGCGGTGAGGAATTTGTAGTACTGATGTCAGGCGCGGATAAAAATGAGGGCGCTATTGTTGCAGAGAAGCTAAGAAAAAAGATTGAAGCGTATCCATTCCCGGCATTACAAAAAGGCGCAGAGCCTTTGAAAACAACAATAAGTCTTGGTGTTGCAGAGTATTCTGCTGACATGAATTCAACTGATGACTTAGTAAAATATGCTGACAGCGCACTGTATAAGGCAAAAGAAGATGGAAGAAACAGGGTGAAGATGCATGAATAGATTTGAAAGGGGATTGATAGGTGGCTTTAAGGGTCGGCGAGATAAATTATTCAAATTGCATTCCAATATTTTATACATTAAAAAAGAGGCATCACTGTGCAGACTATACCTTTATACAGGGCATACCGTCTGAACTTAATCAACTTATTTCTGATTGCAGAATAGATATAAGTCCATCATCCTCAATTGAATATGCAATAAATCCTGAAAAATATCTTATACTCCCAGAACTCTCAATAAGCTCTATAAAGAGGGTGGAAAGTATATTACTATTCTCTCAATTCAGGATTGAGGAGCTGAATAATAAGAAAATCGGCCTGACAAAGGCATCAGCTACTTCAACAGTATTATTAAAGATACTGCTTAAAAGATTATACGGCTATAGCAATACATTTATTGATACAGAGGAGAGACTTGAAGAGGGGCTAAAGAAATATCCTGCCTATCTATTGATTGGTGATGAGGCGCTGAATGAAAATATTAATAAAAATGGATTATTTGTTTATGACTTGGGTGAACTCTGGTATAATCTGACAGGCAAGCCCTTTGTATATGCCCTGTGGTTAGTAAGAAAGGAATCAGTATCATCCCAAAAAGGGCTTATCATCCAGTTTTATAAAGACCTGTTGTCTTCAAGAAACGAGGCGTATAAAAATCTTGTTAATATTGCAAATGATGTAAATTTATATAATAATATTGGCTCAGAGAGGCTCATCAGATACTGGCAGACAATTTCTTATGATTTGACCAAAAAACATATTGAGGGGCTTTTGGAGTTCTATAATTATAGTAAAGTAGAAAATATAATAAAAAAGGTTCCGGAATTGAATTTCTTTACCGCGTTAGAGAAAAATCTCTAACAGGGGTTACGCCGGATTAGAAAGGAGAGGGAAATGCTTTTTCAAGTTATACGATATATTCTAATAATATTATTATTTTCAATGATGGTTACAAAACCATTTTCTCTTTATGCACAAACACTATCAGCTAATGCAGATTTATCAAAAGAGCTTGCCATAGATGAGTGTGTTGAGATTGCATTAAAGAATCATCCAACACTAAAGGCAGCAGAGGCCTCTTTTGATGCAAGCAGAAGCCAGGTATGGGAGGGCAGGTCAGCCTATTTTCCGCAGGTAAACATTACAACAGGTTATTCTGAAAATTATTCAACAAGCACAACATTAAAAAAGGATACGGAAACTAAGGCCTATGCAACTACATTAAGCGTTAATCAGAAGATATACGATTTTGAGAGGACTGGCTCTGCTGTTGATTCTGCAAAGGCAAACAGGGAAGCAACTGAAAAAGAATTTGATAAAGCCAGGAACGACATCATTTTAAAGGTAAAAGAATCATATTTTATCCTCCTGCAGTCAAAAAAGATGATTGGCGTAAGTGAGGTGATTTTAAATCAGGCAAAGGCGCATCTAAAAAGGGCAAAGGCATTCTTTGAGGTTGGCACAAGGCCAAAGTTTGATGTTACACAGGCCGAGGTAGAGCTTAATAATGCTAATCTGAATTTACAAAAGGCAAGGCACTCTTTTAGCATTGCAAGGATAACGCTTAGCAACAGCATGGGGCTTCCGCCTGACAGGGAGATAAAGATAAAAGATGTTCTTTTTACTGAAAGGCTTTATCCTGTAATAGATGATGCTGTTAAAGAGGCTATTGATGCAAGGCCGGATATAAAACAGATCAATGCAAAGATAGATGGCGGAAGGGCTGGTGTTCGGGGCGCAATAGCCGGCTTTCTGCCGATAATCAGCGCTAATGGTTCATACACATGGCAGGATGGGGATTTTATAATAAAAGATTCTCCAATAGTTGGAACAGACACTAAGACGCCTCAGGAAAACTACTGGGGCTGGGGGGTTACGGTAACCCTTCCCTTATTTGAGGGATTTTTGACAACTGCAAAGGTCTCAACAGCAAGGGCAAATCTGAGAAACTTAGAATATCAGAAAGAGAATCTTCAGCAGAATGTAAGGCTTGAGGTTCAACAGGCATATCTTAATTTAGAGGATGCGAAGACCCGCATATCAGTTATGGAGAGCAGCCTGCAAAAGGCAAAAGAAAACTTTGCTATTGCAGAGGGCAGATACAATGCAGGCGTAAGTTCATTAATAGAGGTTACAGATGCCCAGACAGCATTAACAACTGCAGAGACAGAATATACACAGGCATTCTATGATTATCATGTTGCAGCAGCAAGGCTTGATAAGGCATTGGGAAGATAGGATTCTGCAAATCTGTTTAGATTGAAAAGGTAGATGGTCATTCCCGCATGTTTTTAGCGGGAATCCAGTTATTGTAAATTTAAGAGCCTCTGGATTCCTGCTTTCGCAGGAATGACAAGAAGTGAAGATGATAAAAAAGGTAATGATAAATTGAACAACAAAAAGAGATTCCTATGGATTGGAATCATCACAATAATAATTATATTAATCAGCATATCCCTTTACACAAAATGGTCAAAAAGCATCCCTGTAAAGACAGTGACATTAAAAAAGGGCGACCTGAGGGTAACGGTTTCCGCCACCACCACATCAATAATAAAATCAGAGAACGAGGTAACCTTAAGCGCCCAAAGGATAGGGCGGATAGTATATCTTTCTCTTGATGAGGGCGATTATGTAAAAGAAGGCCAGATAGTTTTAAGGCTTGACCTTACAGAA
>MHEL01000015.1:0-315 GCA_001803815.1 Nitrospirae bacterium RBG_19FT_COMBO_42_15
TTCTTCAGGATGGGTGATTTCTATGAGATGTTCTATGAAGATGCGATTGCTGCATCCAAAGTCCTTGAGATAACCCTTACTGCGAGAAACAGGGAAAAGGGAGAGGATGTCCCCATGTGCGGCGTTCCTTACCACGCTGCCAATGCATATATTGCAAAGCTGATTAAAAAAGGATTTAAGGTTGCAATCTGTGAGCAGCTTGAGGATCCTAAGGCTGCGAAGGGCATCGTTAAGCGAGATGTAGTTCGCATCATTACACCCGGCACAGCCATTGATCCGTTGCTGCTTGACTCTAAGGAGAATAATTTTATTGCT
>MHEL01000015.1:333-5906 GCA_001803815.1 Nitrospirae bacterium RBG_19FT_COMBO_42_15
CTTTCTCCCCCCTTAGTAAGGGGGGAATTGAAGGGGGGTGGTCAATTTCATAGGATAGGTCTTGCTATTCTTGATATCTCTACAGGCGATTTCTTTGTTTCTGAATTTGCCGGTGAATATAATACTAAAAACCTGACAGACGAGCTTTCACGCTTCATGCCAAAAGAGGCGCTGATACCAAAGGACAGCGAAAAACACCCCGAATTATTAAAGCTGGCTGAAAACAACCATATTCTTGTTAATCATTATGATGCATGGCAATTCTCAACTGACAGCGCCTACAAAACACTTACAGGGCATTTCAAAACCCAGTCATTGGAAGGCTTTGGCTGCAAAAAAGAAGACCTTTCAGTAAATGCAGCAGGCGCCATTATATCTTATATAAAAGAGACGCAGAGGGCAGACCTGTCAAATATCACATCTATGAAGATATACAACCCCTCTGATTACATGCTTATGGACAGTTCTACTATAAGAAATCTTGAGCTGATTGAAAATATCAGGAACAGGGAGAGAAAGGGTTCGCTGCTCTCAATAATTGACAGGACAGAGACGGCAATGGGCGCAAGGCTCTTAAAGCAAAGGCTTTTGCAGCCGCTCTCTTCTGTTAAAGATATTCAAAAGAGGCTTGATGCAGTAGCGGTATTTAAGGAAGATATTACTATAAGAAATAAGATGGTGTCATGCTTAAAGGAGATCTCTGACATAGAAAGGATAACAGGAAGAATCACGCTCGGCACAGCAAATGCGCGGGACTTGATAGGCCTGAAAAATTCCATTCAAAAACTGCCAAAGATTAAAGATGATATATCGGATATTCAGACAGAGATGATAAAGGAGATATATTCAGATATAGATACGCTTTCAGATATCTATCAGATTATTGAAAAGGCGATTATAGACAACCCGCCGAATACCATTGCAGAGGGCGGCATTATAAAAGACGGCTTCAGTAAATCACTTGATGAACTAAGGACAATAAGCAGAGAGGGAAAGGGCTTTATTCTAAATATTGAGAAAAAGGAAAAAGGGCGGACAAAGATAGATTCCCTTAAGGTAAGATACAATCAGGTCTTTGGCTATTATATAGAGGTAACAAAGGCAAACCTACATCTTGTGCCAGAGGACTATATAAGAAAACAGACATTAACAAATGCAGAGAGGTTTATCACACCGGAATTAAAGGAATACGAGGAAAAGGTATTAGGCGCTGAGGAAAAGATATGCAGGCTTGAGCTTGAGCTGTTTAATGAGATAATAAATTCCATTATAAAAGAGACAAAGAGGATACAAAAAACAGCCCATGCATTGGCAAAATTAGATGTGATATGCAGCATGGCAAGAATAGCAGCAGAATATAATTATATAAAACCAGAGATAAATGACAGCGATTCAATAAAGATTGTTGATGGAAGGCACCCTGTAATTGAAAGAAGCATTACAGGAGAAAGATTTGTTCCAAATGACAGCCTCATTGATAATAATGAAAACAGGCTTATTATAATTACAGGGCCGAATATGGCAGGCAAGTCTACATACATGAGGCAGGCTGCCCTGATAGTATTAATGGCGCAGATAGGTAGTTTTGTGCCTGCAAAAGAGGCTTCCATAGGCATTGTTGACCGCATATTCACAAGGATTGGCGCATCAGACTTCTTAACAGAGGGGCAGAGCACATTTATGGTAGAGATGAATGAGACAGCAAATATACTTAACAATGCAACAGCAAAATCCTTAATAATCCTTGATGAGATAGGCAGGGGCACAAGCACCTTTGACGGCATAAGCATTGCATGGGCAGTGGCAGAATTTATACACAATAAACTCTCTGCAAAGACACTCTTTGCAACACACTATCACGAGCTGACAGAACTTGCTATAACACTAAATGGCACAAAGAACTATAATATAGCAGTCAAGGAATGGAACGACGAGATAATATTCTTGAGAAAAATAGTGGAAGGCGGCGCAGACAGAAGCTATGGGATTCAGGTTGCAAGGCTCGCGGGCCTGCCAAAGGAAACGATTGAAAGGGCAAAGGAGATTCTATCTAATCTTGAAAGCGGTGAGCTAAATGAAGTAGGCGAGCCGAAGATAGCAGAGGGGAGTAAAGTAGGGAAGGGGGGATTAGAAAAACAGATTGACATCTTCACCACTCAGGCAAGCCCTGTTATTAAAGAGCTTCTTGGCATTGACACGCTGAACATGACACCTTTAGAGGCATTGAACAAGCTTCATGAATTGAAAAAAAAATTGCAGCACTAATAAATTCACGCCTACTTTGCCTTTTCCTTGATAACCTTCAACATCTCATCATAGGTTACAGTCTTTACACCGAGCGACTTTGCCTTATCAAGTTTTGAGCCGGGCTCATCTCCAACAATAAGATAATCAGTGCTCTTTGAAACAGATGATGCTGCGTGTCCGCCGAGTTCTTCAATCATCTCCTCTACCTCTTTTCTTGATTTTGGAAGTGCTCCGGTTATTACAAAGGTAAGACCCTCAAGTGGCAGATTCCCTTTCTTCTTTTCTTTAAAATCAGGATTTGTTATCTTAAGGCCGAGCGCTTCTATCTTTTCAATGGTGCGGATATTCTCCGGATCACTGAAAAAGGCTGTTACTGAGTTTGCAATCTTTTCTCCTATCTGTTTTATTTCCATAACCGTTTCAGCCTTTATATGATGAAGGTCTTCAAGCCTCTCAAAATTCGCTGATAAAAGTTTTGCAGCATATTCGCCGACATGGATTATGCCAAGGCCGTAGAGGAATTTAGAAAGCGTTGTATGCCTGCTCTTTTCTATAGCATCAATAAGATTCTGTGCAGACTTTTCCGCAAACCTCGGCAATTTGAGAAGGTCCTCTTTTTTTAGTTTATATATATCAGCAAAATGTTTTATCAAACCCTGTGAATAGAGAAGCTCAACATTTTTCTCGCCAAGACCTTCAATATCCATTGCCTGTCTGCCTACAAAATGTCTTATCCTCTCCTGAACCTGAGCAGAACAGTCAAGGCTGATGCACCGAACAGCAACCTCGCCTTCCTCCCTTACGACTTTTGAACCACAGACAGGGCACTTTTCAGGAATAGGAAAATGTTTCTCCTTTCCTGTCCTCTTTTCCTTTATCACTGTTACAACATGAGGGATAACCTCCCCTGCCCGTTCAACAACAACGTAATCTCCGACCCTTATATCCTTTCTCTCAATCTCATCCCAGTTGTGTAAGGTTGAACGGGAGACTGTAACGCCGCCTATCTTTACAGGCTCAAGGAGCGCAACAGGCGTGATCACGCCTGTCCTGCCGACACTCGGTATTATCTCCTTTATCTTAGTGGTTCCCTGATGCGCAGGGTATTTATAGGCAATTGCCCAGCGCGGCTCCCTTGTCTTTACGCCCAATTGCCTCTGCAAATTAAAATCATTTACCTTTATTACTGCGCCGTCTGTTTCAAATGGAAAGGCGCTGCGTTTCTCCTCTATCTCTTTTATAACCTTAGCAGCATTATCAATCCCTTTTGCCTCTTTTACAATTGCAGGGATTGGAAAGCGCGCCTTTTCAAGCCATCTGATAAGCCCTATCTGATTTTTTAATTCTATCCCCTTTACTGCGCCTATTCCGTAACAGGCAAGATGTAGTCTTCTTGATGCTGTGATTGAAGAATCAAGCTGCCTTATAGAGCCTGCAGCAGCATTTCTTGGATTTGCAAAGAGCGGCTCGCCTTTTTCTTCCCTTTCCCTGTTCAGCCTTTCAAAGTCTTCAATATCCATATACACCTCGCCTCGGATATCTATCTCCAATGGAACAGCTACACTCTCAATCTTCAGAGGCACAGATTTTATAGTCCTGATATTTGGCGTAACGTCCTCGCCCTCATAGCCGTCGCCTCTTGTTGATGCCTTATACAGAAGGCCGTTTCTATAACTAAGCTCAATAGCCAAGCCGTCATACTTCGGTTCAACCGTGTATTCAACATCTTTATCTGTTTCTAATAATTTATTTATTCTTTTATCAAATTCTATTACATCGTCATAAGAAAAGGCATTATCAAGTGAGAGCATCGGTTCTGTGTGTTTTACCTTTTCAAATTTATCAAGCGGAGAGGCGCCTATCCTTTTGGTTGGAGAATCAGGTGAACTGTAGCTGTAATCATCTTCAAGTTGTTTGAGTCTGTTATAAAGCCTGTCATACTCCTCATCGGAGATGACAGGCGAATCAAGGACATAATAGCGGTAGCAGTGGTAATTGAGCTCTTTTACAAGCCGCTCTATCTCGTGTTTAATATTCTCAGGAATTTTTTCAGGCATTGTTATCAATGACTAATATTTAATTAGATCCTTTTTATCTTCGCTATCCAGTCCTTTGGCCCAGACTGCTCATCTATCCATTCATATTTTCCCTTTTGCTCTACATCAAATTGATAGTGAAGAGGCTTTGGATTATGGTCATTGATGATCCTTATCGCCTCGCCCGGTTTTAGGCTTTCCCATATTTCAAATATTTTGTCGTGCCTTTCAAACGGGGGCATTTGCCTTAAATCCAATTCTACAATCTTTCCTTCATTACTCATGGTCTTTTCCTTTCTTTTTTCCAAATATCCTTGCGCTTATTATTCCTATTTCATAAAGGACGATTAATGGTATCGCCATAAGCAGCATGTTAAAGAAATCTGTTGTCGGCGTCATGACGGCTGCAATAATAAAGTTGGCTAATACAGCATATTTTCTGTTCCTTGAAAGAAACGCCGGGGTAAGCACCCCTATTTTTGACAGTATGGTTATTGCAAGCGGCATTTCAAATACAAGGCCAAAGGCTAAGAGAAACTTTACATAAAAATCTACAAGATTGCCTACAGAAATCATTGGCTGCATCCATTCTGTCTGATAGCTTAGCAGAAAGGTTATTGCAAACGGCAGCACAACTATTAATGCAAAGGCAATGCCAATAAGAAAAAACACAAAAGATAATACAACAAATGGAAAGCCGTATCGCCTTTCATGAGGATGAAGGGCCGGGGCGACAAATTTCCATACCTGATGAAGAAGAGCAGGCATTGAAATCAGAAGACCGCAGAAAAAGGCGACCTTCATCTCTGCCCAAAATGCCTCTGTTGGCGCGAGAAAGACGATTTTTATATTAATTGATTTTACAATCAGCCCTATGAGCTTGTCAGAGAAGTTAAAGGATACAGTAAACCCGATGCCGATAGCAATAATGCTTACAATAAGCCTCTTTCGCAGCTCAGAAAGATGCTCAGTAAGCGGCATTTTCCCTTCTTTATCTTTTTCTTCCTGAACATTATTAGTCTCTGTCATTTTTTTATTTCTTTGTCTTCAACTGCCTCTTTTGCAGGAGCTGCCGCTTCACTCTCTATTTTTTTTCCTTCTTCCTCTATTTTTGTTATCTCATGTTCAATGGAGCCTTTTATATCATCTGCCGCCTTTTTGAAATCAGCAAAGCCTTTTCCAATGGCCTTTGCAATCTCAGGCAGCTTGTTAGGCCCGAATATCAAAAGGGCAATAACCAATATCACTATCAACTCTGGTATGCCTATTCCAAACATAATGCTTTCCTCA
>MHEL01000016.1:0-516 GCA_001803815.1 Nitrospirae bacterium RBG_19FT_COMBO_42_15
CTGTTTGTTATGCTCATTATGATAGAGCCTGATGCCGGAACAGCAGTAACAATCGGCATTATAGCAATGTCGCTCCTTTTTGCAGGCGGCGCAAGGCTTAAGCATATAATGTTTTTAGCCGTTATGCTGACGCCTCTTATGTACACCTTAATATTCAATGCTGGCTACAGAATGCAAAGATTAAAGGCATACTGGGACCCGTGGAATGACCCTTATAATTCAGGTTATCAGATTATACAGTCTTATCTTGCATTAGGAAGCGGCGGTCTCTTTGGCGTTGGTCTTGGCGAGGGAAAACAGAAGCTCTTTTTCCTGCCTGAGGCTCACACTGATTTTATATTTTCTATCCTCGGCGAAGAGCTTGGGTTTGCCGGCGGCGCTGCTGTGATTGGCTTATTTGCCGTGCTGATCTGGCTCGGCTTTATTATCAGCCTCAGGGCTGAGGATACCTTTGCGAAATATATGGCGCTCGGCATAACTGTTATGATCGGCATACAGGCAGTTATAAATATATCC
>MHEL01000016.1:664-4033 GCA_001803815.1 Nitrospirae bacterium RBG_19FT_COMBO_42_15
GGATTATAATCGCAGGCGGCGGCACCGGCGGGCATCTTTATCCCGGGATTGCAGTAGCAAAGGAGTTTCAAAAACGGTATAAAGATATTGAGATACTCTTTGTCGGTACAGTAAACGGCATAGAGTATAGGGTTCTTCCAAAAGAGGGCTATAGATTGGAGACCATAAGAATAGCAGGTTTTATCGGCAAAGGTTTTTTGAAAAAAATAGCGACACTCTTTATGCTGCCTTTTAGCCTCATAGATTCATTCAGGATACTAAACAGGTTTAAGCCGCAGTGCGTAATCGGCGTTGGAGGCTATGCATCAGGCCCCCTTGTTCTGTCAGCAGCCTTTATGAGGATACCAAATGTGATATTAGAGGAGAATGTTGTGCCAGGCGCTACAAACAGGCTCCTTTCATATTTTACCAAAAAGGCCGCTGTCGCATTTGAGGATACAAAGAGATTCCTGAGAAATGGCGCGGATGTTGTGGTTGTCGGAAATCCGATTCGTGAGGAGATATATAAAAAAGGGAGTCAAAAATCAGATAGATTTACATTGTTGATATTTGGCGGGAGCCTCGGCGCACATACAATAAATATGAAGATGGTTGAGGCTATTGATTATTTAAAAGAGTTCAAAGAAAAAATCAAGATTATACATCAAACAGGTGAGGCTGATTACAGCTTAGTTAAAGATGCCTATAATAAGGCAGGCTTTGATGCGGAGGTAATGCCTTTTATATATGATATGGCAACAGCGTATGCTAATGCAGATTTGGTTGTCTGCCGTGCAGGCGCAACTACTGTTGCAGAGCTTACAGCCTGCGGAAAGGCGGCTATACTAATTCCCTTTCCCTTTGCAACGCACAATCATCAGGAGATGAATGCAAGGGCTTTGTCAGAGGCTGGCGCAGGGGAGATGATGCTTAATAAGGATTTAAGCGGGAGAATTTTGGCAGACAGGATTATTTATTATTTAAATAACAGGTCAAAGATAGAAGAGATGGAGAAAAAGAGCATGAGTCTCGGAAAGAGGGATGCCGCGTCTAAGATGGCAGACCTGTGCGAGGGATTGGTTTCTTATGTTTAAAAAGATAAAACATATTCACTTTGTCGGCATCGGCGGCATTGGCATGAGCGGCATTGCAGAGGTATTATTAAACCTCGGCTATAAGGTGAGCGGCTCTGATATGAACTTATCAGACACAACAAAACATCTTAAGGATATCGGCGCAATTATATACAAAGGCCATGCAGCATCTAATATAGCTGGCGCTGATGTTGTGGTTATTTCATCAGCAGTATCGCAGGAAAATGAAGAGGTAAAGGCTGCGAAGAAACTGCTTATCCCTGTTATTCCGAGGGCAGAGATGCTTGCAGAACTGATGAGGCTGAAATACGGTATTGCAGTGGCAGGCGCGCATGGAAAGACAACGACAACATCTATTATTGCAACTGTCCTTGCCCGCGGCAATATAGACCCCACAGTTGTTATAGGGGGAAAGCTGAACAGCTTTGGCACAAATGCAAAGCTCGGACAGGGGGACTTTCTTCTTGCAGAGGCAGATGAGAGCGATGGTTCATTCTTGAAGTTATCGCCTACTATTGCAGTTGTGACAACTATTGATGAGGAGCATCTTGATTATTACAAAAACCTTGATGCAATAAAGAAGGCATTTTTGAGTTTTGTGAATAAGGTGCCATTCTATGGCATTGCTATTTTATGCCTTGATGATAAAAATATTCAGGATATCATCCCGTCAGTAGAAAAAAGGTATGTTACATACGGGTTCAGCGCTCAGGCAGATTTTGCTGGAAAGGATATTGAGTTAAAGGGCTTTGAGTCAAGCTTTAAGGTAATTAACAGAGGTAAAGATTTAGGAAGGTTTATACTAAAGATGCCCGGTCTTCATAATGTTTATAATGCGCTTGCTGCTGTTGCAGTAGGGCTTGAACTTGAGATTGATATAGATGCGATTAAAAAGGCATTTGCAGAATTCAGCGGCGTCCAAAGGAGGTTTCAGGTAAAGGGCGAGATAAACGGCGTTATGGTTGTGGATGACTACGGCCACCATCCTGCAGAGATAAAGGCAACGTTAGCTGCAGCAAAGTCAGGATGGGATAAGAGGACGATTGTAATTTTTCAGCCGCACCGATATACGAGGACAAAGGACTTGATGAAGGATTTTGCAACAGCATTTTATCAGGCAGATGTATTGATATTAACAGATATATACGCAGCAGGTGAAACTCCAATAGAGGGTGTAACAGGCGAGAGATTATATGAAACAATAAAAGGGCATGGACATAAGGAGGTGATGTTCATTAAAAATAAGAATGAAATCCCGGACTATGTTCTAAAGATGCTTAAGAAGGATGATATTGTTATTACACTGGGCGCAGGGGATGTCTGGAAGATCGGCGGTGAAATAGTTGAGAGGATTCAGGGACAGAAACGATAATATTAATATAAAGGAGTTTAAAAAAAGATTATCTTCCATTAAAGGGGAGATAAGATATGGAGAGCCTATGAAAAATCATACCTCGTTTAAGATTGGCGGTCCTGCGGACATAATGGTGTTTCCTCAGGACCTTCAGGATCTTGCGAACCTTCTTCATATTGCAGATGAGGAGAAGGTCTCTCTTTTTATCCTCGGCAAGGGGTCGAACATACTGGTAAAGGACGGAGGGGTAAGAGGGATAGTGGTAAACCTTCAGAGATTTGACAAGATTATGATTGAATCCGAGGATGAAAATGGAGAGGCAGTAATTTTTGCAGAGGCCGGGGTTAATCTTTCAAGATTATTGAATTTTACAGCTTCGCACGGACTTACCGGCCTTGAGTTTACCGCAGGGATCCCTGGCAGTGTCGGCGGCGCAGTATTTATGAATGCAGGCTCATTTGACGGCGAGATAAAGGATGTTTTAAAACAGGTTCGGATGATGGATTTAAAGGGCAATGTAATAGAGATAGACAGGGAGGATATAAAATTTAGTTACAGGACTGCAAAACTTCCAAAGGGCATTATACTTGGCGGAAGTTTTGCGCTTCATAAAAATAACAGCAAGAAGATAAAGGATAAGATAACAACGCTGACAGGCAGGAGAAAAGAGAAGCAGCCGATTGGCGTTCCATCAGCAGGCTCTGTGTTTAAGAACCCGGCGGCGGGCTTTGCAGGCGCATTGATTGAATCTGCCGGCTTAAAGGGATACAGGATAGGAGATGCAGAGGTATCAGAAAAACATGCAAACTTTATTGTGAATAAAGGCAGGGCAATTGCAAAGGATGTTATTTCTTTGATAAATCTTATTAAAGAAAAGGTGAAGAAGGAGAAGGGTGTGGCTCTTAAATTAGAGATAAAGATAATCGGTAGGGATTAGAGAGA
>MHEL01000016.1:4071-5330 GCA_001803815.1 Nitrospirae bacterium RBG_19FT_COMBO_42_15
GGAGGGCTTTCTGCAGAGCGTGAAGTCTCTTTAAAATCAGGAGATGCGATTTTAAAGGCATTGAAGGATATGGGCTATAATGCGGCAGGCATTGATGTTGGAAGAGCCCTTGCAGATGGTCTAAAACAAGAAAAGATTGAGTTTGCCTTTATTGCCCTGCACGGCAGATACGGCGAGGATGGCGCAGTTCAGGGTATGCTTGAAATAATGGGCACGCCATACACAGGTTCTGGCATTGCAGCAAGCGCCTTGGGAATGAATAAGGTATTCTCAAAAAAGATATTTGAGTTTCACAAACTGCCTGTAGGGCAGTATGTAGTCTTGGAAAAGAAGGATTATAATAAAAAGCTGGGAAGCAAATTTATTCCCTCTCCCCTTGGGGGAGAGGGTAAGGGTGAGGGGAGAGATTTCGGATTTCCTGTAGTTGTAAAACCTGTTTCTGAAGGCTCAAGCGTTGGTGTTTCAATTGTCTTTGAGGAAAAGGGGCTGAAAGATGCCATTGACCTTGCCTTTAAATATGGCAATGAGATTATCATAGAGAAATATATCAAAGGACGTGAGATACAGGTGGGCATACTCGGCAAAAGGGCGCTTGGCGCAATTGAGATTATTCCAAAGAGGCAGTTTTATGATTACGAGGCAAAATATACACCAAATATGTCAGAGCATATATTTCCTGCCCGTCTGCCTGAGCAGGTTTATAATGAGGTTTTGGAGCTTGGGCTTAAGGCGCACAGGGTATTAGGATGTAAAGGATACAGCAGGGTGGATTTAATAATAGATTCTGATAATAGACCATTTTTATTAGAAGTAAATACCCTGCCCGGTATGACCAATGTAAGCCTGCTTCCTGAGATAGCAAAAGGCGTGGGAATAGATTTTAAGAGATTGGTTGAGATGATATTAATGGAGGCATTAAAAGAGGATACTGATGGGCTATAAAAATACAGGTGTCAGCACCCATTATTATAAAAAGAATAAGGCTATGACCTCCAATGAGGAGAAGAGGAAAAGGCTCTACAGGCTTTTTAGGCTGACCGCGACCTTTGTGTTTATAGTTGCCCTTGCATATTTGTTGGTTAAGGGATATGACTTTATTACTACTGATGAATATTTCAACGTTAAAAATATGAGGATTATCGGGAATAATTTTGTTTCTGATAATGAGCTAATTTCATTAATGGAATTGCCTGAGGGGACTAATATATTTAAGACAGGCATATATAAACTTCAGGAGAAGATGTCATCTCATCCATGGA
>MHEL01000017.1 GCA_001803815.1 Nitrospirae bacterium RBG_19FT_COMBO_42_15
TAAGGGCAAGGACAGAACCCGGATTAAAGTCTAATGTGGAAAGGATATTAAAAAAGCTGGGGATGACAAGCACAGAGGCGATTAATCTTTTTTACAGACAGATTCAGTTGAGAAAAGGGCTTCCCTTTGATGTAAGGATACCCAATAAGACTACATTGGAAACCTTTAAAAAGACCGATGCGGGTATAGAGCTTAATACCTACGAGACATTGGAGGAGTTTGCTAAAAAGATGAGGGGTTAATGCTTAAATTCAGGACTACGAATCAGTTTGAGAAAGACTATAAGAAGATTTTAAAGCGTGGGAAGGATGAAAAGAAAATATTGGCAATAATGAAGAGGCTCATAAACCAGGAATCTCTGGAGCCGAGGCATAAAGAACACAACCTCAGAGGCAATTACATCGGGAGACTGGAATGTCACATAGAACCAGATTGGCTGCTCATATACAAAATAGGTTATGATAGTATAATCTTTGAAAGGACTGGCACCCATGCGGATTTGTTTGGTTAACTTGTTTTTATAATATCATTGATACAGCAGATTTTGAGATCAGATAAACCTTCCTGCTTCAAGATACTCAATGGCAAGGTTAATATCATCCTTTTTTCCTATAAAAAGTATGACATCCCCTGTTTTCAGAATAAAATCAGATGGAGGATTATGATTGACCTTCTCTTTTCGCTGGACTGCGATAATCGTTACCCCTGTCTCAGCCCTGAGATTAAGCTCCTTAATATTATGGCCTTCAATTGCTGAGCCATCTTTTATCAGATATGTCTCTGTCTCTATATCCTTTAAAAACTCGTGCCTCTCTGCAAGGTGTTTTTTAGGAAGCTCCACAGTTCTTAAGACACTGTAGCTGTCCTTTCTGATACTATCTATATGCCCTGTTATTACATTCCTTGGCGTATGATAGTGATGAAGCGTCCTTGAGAATATCTCTATTGATGTCTCAAACTCCTCTGGTATCACCTCATTGGCTCCAAGCTTTTTCAGGTCATCAACCTCTGCAATATATTTTGTTCTTACAATAATATGAAGCTCAGGGTTCTCATGCCTTGCAATCTGCACAATCCTCCTTGTCCCTGCTGCATCTGATATGGCAATAACAAGCACCTTTGCATGCTGAATCCCCATCTTATGCAGTATCTCAGAGCTTGTTCCGTCGCCATAATATATTGGCTCACCCCTTTTCTTCATCCTTTTGACTGTAGCAGCATTCATCTCTAAGATAACATAAGGGATATCAGACTCCTTTAATACCTTTGCAAGGTTGCTGCCATTAACGCCAAAACCTATTATTATTACATGGTCAGTTCTCCTTAAATGATGCGCCTCCCCTTCCCTGCTCTTTATCCGCTCCAGTCTTTTTAAAGGCGCCCTTGAAGAGAGCCATGCTGATATAGATGGCGCTGCGCTAATGATAAAAGGCGTTAGTATCATTGTTAATACTGATGCTGAGAGGAACATCTGGTAGGCATATTCAGTTAATAATCCTGCTGCCTTTCCAGCAAGCGCAAGAACAAAGGAGAATTCTCCAATTTGAAACAGATACACGCCTGTCTGAATTGAAACCCTGAAAGGCTGTTTAAAAAAGGATGCTGACAATATGCCTGTTGCGGATTTTAATACTAATATTATACAGACAATGCTAACCACAATAGCAAGATTTGCCCTGAAGAAATCAACATTCATCAGCATGCCGACTGAGATAAAAAAGAGCCCTGAGAAGCTCTCTTTAAAAGGCAGGATGTCTGATATTGCCTGCGACGCGTATTCCGACTCTGAAATTATAATCCCTGCGAGGAATGCACCCAATGCAAGTGAAAGCCCGAATTGGGATGTAAGGAGCGCAGTGCTGATGCACAACAATATTATGGTAATAACAAAGAGCTCGCGGCTCCTGCTGCTGACAACCTGATGAAGTATGTGAGGCACAACCCATCTTGCAGCAAAGATAACAGCTCCGATTACCACAGATGCCTTAAGCATAATAAAAGCAACATCAAAGACACTCCCGCCATTCCCTGCAAGGATAGGAATTAATAACATAAATGGAATCACGCAGAGGTCCTGAAATATCAGCATACCAACAGACATGCGGCCGTGGGGCGTATTAATTTCTGCCCTGTCCTGAAGCAGTTTCATCACAATGGCAGTGCTGCTTAATGAAACGAGAAAACCGTTAAAGATTGCAACATTGCTATCCTGCCTAAGAAATAAATAGCTCAACATGGCTACAACAGCAATAGTTGCGGAAACCTGAAGCAGGCCGCCGCCAAATACAGCAGTGCGCGACATCAGAAGGCTGCTCAATGAAAACTCAAGGCCGATGGTAAACATAAGGAGTATAACGCCTATCTCTGCAAGAAGCTCTACATCCTTTACATTTCTGATTAACTCAAGGCCGTGAGGTCCTAATATCAGGCCTGCTATAAGGAAGCCGACAATAGACGGGATATTCAGCCTGCTGAGAATGAACACAACAATAGCTGAAACGCCAAAGATAATGGTGAGCGATTTTAAGAACTCAAGCTCCATTAATTATTCCTTATGCCCCTTATCCTCCCTTACATAAACCACCCTGTGCGGAAAAGGCATTTCTATGCCCTCTTTTTTAAACCTTTTGAAAATCCTCTTTCTCAATTCATGCTGGACAGATGCATTGTCAGTAAATTCACGGATATGGCAGACCAGTGTAAAATCCAAAGAGCTCTCGCCAAAACCGGGGATGAATCTTACAACCGGTTCCGGTTCGCCAAGCATCCCTGCAACCTCTCCAATAGCGCCTTTTGCCTCCTCAACAACTACCCTTTCAATCACATCAGGGTCAGCAGAATAACTTACGCTAATAGGAATTGACAGAGCCATCTTCTTTTCAGGAAGATTATAGTTTGTAACAACACTAAGGGAGAGCTTGTTGTTTGGAATTATTACCATGTTATTCTGCATCATCCTTATCCTTGTTGTCCTCCATGTAATGTCCTCTACATAGCCCTCCTGCCCTGTCTCAAGTTTAATAAAGTCACCGACCCTAATGGACTTTTCAACAAGTATGTGTATGCCTGCAAAGAGATTTGCAAGCGTATCCTGAAGCGCTAAGGCAACTGCAAGGCCGCCGACGCCAAGTGCAGTGATAAGAGGTGTTATGGAGATGCCGATATCAGTTAATATTACCAGAAGTCCGATTATAATGATTGTGCCTTTTAATATGCCGTAGGCAAGGCCTGTTGTTGGTATTGGAAGCCCTGATTCCTGAACATAGTTTCTGAATATCTTTCCTAAAAGGTTTGCTGCAGCAATAGTAATTGAGAGTATTACAATTACATGAAGCGCTTTGCTTAAATAGAAAAGATGCCTCTCCGGAAGCTCTGATATTGCAATGCCGCTGTAAAGGCCTATTGCAATGCACCAGTATATGGATGGTATCCTTAATGACTTGATTATTATGTCATCAATCCTTGTCTCTGTCCTCTTTGCCCACATATTAAAAAACCTGAAGGCAATGCCTCTTATTATAAGGAGGATGATTGTAACAACAATAGCAATAATTGATGGCATGAACATCAGCTTCAGATTAATATTCATCTAATCCCTCCGGTTCTTAATTGCGGATCCATTGCCTCTTTCAGTTCATCACCAAGTATATTAAATGCCAGCACAGTAATAAATATTATTATAGCAGGAAATATCAAAAGGTGTGGATAAAACCTTAGGGCAGTCCAGCCGTCATTTGCCAACACGCCCCATGAACTAAAAGGCGGTGCAAGGCCAAGGCCGATAAAGCTCAGTGTGGATTCAGACAGGATTGCAGCAGGTATCCTGAATGTCATTGTTACAATCAATGGGCCGAGTGCATTCGGCAGGATGTGCCTTAGGATTATTCTCCAGTGGCCAGCGCCTAATGCCTTTGCAGATTCAATAAATAACTGCTCCTTTAGTTTCAATACCTCACCGCGCATAAGCCTTGCAATGCCAACCCAGTTTACGATGCTTATTGCCAATACAATGCCGAGAAAACCCCTGCCAATGATTATTGTAATAAGTATAATCACCAATATATCAGGCAAGGCATAAATTACATCAACAATCCTCATCATAAAATTATCAAGCCTGCCTCCTTTATAGCCTGATATTGCGCCATATAGGACGCCGATTATCATTGCTATTAAAGTTGCAATAATACCAACTGATAACGATATTTGTGAGCCATATAAAATCCTGCTGAAAATATCCCTGCCTAATTTATCTGTGCCCATGATATGTGTGCTGTCAGGTGTCTTTAATAGATTTGCAGTATCCTGAACATCATAGGAAAATGGCGCAATCAATGGAGCAAGAATTGCAGAAAAGATAAGCAACATAATAATTATTGTACTAAGTAATGTTAGAGGTCTTTTTCCTAAATTTTGAATTTTAAATTTTGATTTTTGATTTTCTTTACTCAAGCCTCACCCTCGGGTCAACTACCTTGTAAAGTGCGTCCACAACAATATTGGCAATAATAATCAAAACAGCATATACCATTGTAGTTGCCATTATTAAAGGATAGTCCCTGTCTGTAACAGCAGTGATAAAATATCTTCCCATGCCTGGGATAGAAAATATATATTCAACAACAAATGAGCCTGCAACAAGGCCTGCAAGTATAGGCCCCATTACACTTATAATCGGCGTCAGGGCATTTTTCAATACATGCTTTAATATTATCTTGCTGTATGGCAGCCCCTTTGCGTACGCTGTCGTGATAAAGTCTTTATGCAAGACCTCAAGGATGCTCGCCCTCGTGAGCCTTGCAATATAAGCAGTAGGGCCAATGCCGAGTGTTATTGCAGGCAAGATCATATTAGACCATCCCTCCCAGAGTGCAGGCGGAAATATCTTTAAGAAATGGGCAAATATAAGAATAAGCAAAGCTCCAAGCACAAAATGGGGTATTGTTATGCCGAGGACAGCAGTGAACATGGTGATTTTATCTATGAATGTATTTTTGTATACTGCTGCAATAATGCCGAGGGGTATGCCAATGAATAATGGAATCATAAATGACAGAAGTCCTAATTGAAGAGATACAGGAAAGGTGTCTTTTAATATATCTTTTACAGACCTGCCAAGATATTTATATGAAGGACCCATGTCTCCAAGAACAAGACTATAGATATAGATTGCAAATTGTGTCCATACAGGCTTATCAAGGTGATACTTTGCCTCTATATTTGCCTTTATCTCTGGCGGCAGCTTCTTCTCCTTGTCAAAAGGCCCTCCGGGGACTGCATACATGAGGATAAATGAGATAAGGGCAATGATAAAGAGGACGGGTATAGAGAATGCAATTCTTTTAAACAGAAATTTGATCATTTTATATTCCTATTTTGTTTCGTCATTCCTGCGAAAGCAGGAATCCAGTATCTTTGTTCTATCTCTCTGGATTCCCGTCTGCGCGGAAATGGCAACGGCGGTGTTCATCTCCCTTCTATTTTTACATCCTTAAGATACAGTATATCCATTGGATTCAGCATGTAACCCTTCACATAAGGCTTAACAAGCGCATTCTGTGCAGATATAAATAATGGCATAATAGGCGCATCTGTCTCGCACAAAACCCTTTGCGCCTCATTATATAATTTTATCCTTTTTTCAGCATCCATCTCTATTGCTGCAAGCCCAATCAATTTATCATATCTCTTATTAGACCACTTTGTATTATTGTTTCCGCTCTCAGTTGTAAAAAGATTCATAAAATTATCTGGGTCTGGAAAGTCAGCGCCCCAGCCGAGCCGAAATATTGCAGGCGCATCAGTCTTTAATCTTTTCAAATAAACCTTCCACTCCTGATTATCAAGCTCAACAGAGACATTCAGATTCCTTTTCCACTGCGCCTGAAGATTCTCCGCAATAATCTGATTATCTGGCCCAGTATTAAAGACTACAGTAACCTTTGGGAAACCCTTGCCATCAGGATAACCCGCCTCTTTTAAAAGCCTCTTTGCCTCGTCTAAATTGTATTTTAAGCCGATATCTGGGTTATACGCAAGCATGCCCTTTGGTATCCATGATGTTGCTGGCACCTCTCCGCCTTTTAAAATCTTAGGAAACTCGCTCCTGTCAATTGCCTTTGAAAATGCCCTTCTAATCCGCACATCATTAAACGGAGGTTTTGTAAGATTAAATCCATAATAATTATTCCTCAGCATCGGCATATTCCTGTATTCAGGGCTTTCTTTATAATGTAGAATTGCAATCGGAGGAATGCCGGCAATATCAAGGCCTCCAGTTTCATAGAGTGTCAATGCAGTTGATGTCTCGACTATCATAAACATCTCTATTTTATCAAGATGCGGTTTGTTGGCATAATATCTTTTATTTGGTTTTAACTCAATTTTATACTCATGTTTCCATTTATGAAGAATAAAAGGGCCGTTTGTAACAATATTCTCAGGCTCTGTCCATCTGCTGCCCTGCTTTTCAACAATATCCTTTCTTAGTGGAAATGTGACCATAAATGTTGTGATGCTCGGAAAATATGGCGTTGGTTTCTTTAAATCAACAACAAGTGTGTGCTTATTTATTGCCTTTATTCCGACAAGAAAGAAGTCCTTTATCTTCCCTGAATTGTATTCCTGTGCATTATTTATATCATACAAAAAATATGCATATTC
>MHEL01000018.1:0-6380 GCA_001803815.1 Nitrospirae bacterium RBG_19FT_COMBO_42_15
CCCTACATGCGGAAGGCTTGAGATAGATGTTATAAAACTTGCCTCACAGGTTGAGCAGAGGCTCTCGCATATTAAAGAGCCGTTAGATATATCTGTGCTCGGCTGTGTTGTTAATGGCATTGGCGAAGGCAAAGAGGCTGATATCGGCATTGCAGGCGGCAGGGGCATAGGCATTGTATTCAAGCACGGCAAGGTAATGAAAAAGATAAAGGAATCAGAGCTTGCAGACCTTCTTGTAGAAGAGGTGGAGGAGATGGTGAGGAAGTAGATGATAGACGGCGTGAAGATTAAAAAATTAAAAGTCATTCCTGATGAGCGTGGAAGGCTGATGGAGATGCTCCGCTCTGATGACGAGCTCTTTATAAAGTTTGGCCAGGTATATATGACAACTGCATATCCCGGTGTTGTGAAGGCATGGCACTATCATAAGAAGCAGATTGATAATTTTGCTGCTGTGAAAGGGATGATGAAAGTTGTCTTATATGACAACAGAAAAGATTCAGCGACTCACGGCGAGGTTAATGAGTTTTTTATGGGCGAGCATAATCCTATCCTTTTGCAGATACCTGCTAATGTATACCATGGCTTTAAGTGCATAAGCGAGGCAGAGGCGATTGTAATTAACTGTTCTACAGAGCCGTACAATCCCAATTCACCTGATGAATACCGCATTCCGCCTGATTCAAAAGAGATACCTTACGACTGGAAGAGAAAGGACGGCTGAAGATGAAACTCCTGATTACAGGCGGCGCAGGTTTTATCGGCTCTAACTTTATCAGATACATCTTAAAGCATCATAAAAATTATAAGGTAATAAACCTTGACAAGCTTACCTATGCAGGGAATCTTGAAAATCTAAAGGATATAGAAAAGGATAAAAGATATAAATTTGTAAGAGGCGATATACTAAAGGCTAAAGGCAAATGGCTAAAGACGAGGGGGGTAGATGCTGTAATTAATTTTGCTGCTGAGTCCCATGTGGACAGGAGCATTGTTGATTCCTCTGATTTTATCCAGACAAATGTTGTCGGCACACAGATCCTCCTTGAGGCAGCAAGAGAGGCAAGGATTAAGAGATATATCCAGATATCAACAGATGAGGTCTATGGCTCTCTTGGAAAGAGCGGGTATTTCACAGAAAAGACGCCCTTAGCGCCAAACAGCCCATATTCTGCAAGCAAGGCAGCAGCAGACATGCTTGTTCGCGCCTATTTTCACACGCATAATTTCCCCGGTATAATTACACGCTGTTCAAATAACTACGGCCCATATCAATTCCCAGAAAAATTTATCCCTTTGATGATTACCAACGCCTTAGAAGGCAAACCGCTTCCTGTTTACGGCGACGGTCTGAATGTCCGCGATTGGATATTTGTGGATGACCACTGCTCTGCCATTGATGCAATCCTTCATAAAGGAAAGAATGGAGAGGTTTACAATATCGGCGGCAATTCTGAAAAGAGAAACATAGATGTTGTAAAATTGATTCTTAAGAAATTAATAGGCCATACAGGCCATATAGGACCTATTATAAAATTCGTTCCAGATAGAAAGGGCCATGACAGGCGGTATGCCATTGATTCAACAAAAATCAAGAAAGAGCTTGGGTGGAGGCCTAAATACGACTTTGACAAAGGCCTTGATATGACCATTGACTGGTATTTAAAAAATAAGGAGTGGTGGCAGAAGATTAAGAGCGGAGAGTATAAAAGATATTATAAAAAGATGTACAGAGAAGGCTAAAGGTAAAGGCGAATGGCTAAAGGCAAAGGGCAAAAGGTAAAAAGGAAATTATTAATAACCGGTTCAAATGGGATGCTTGGAAAAGCGCTTGTTGAGCGATTAAGTAAAAAATACAGTATAAAAGCGATTACAAGAGAAGACGCAGATATAACAGACCTCAATACAATCACAAAAGTAATTACAAAAATAAAGCCTGATATTGTTATTCATACTGCTGCATATACAAAGGTGGATGACTGTGAAAGCAATTCCATCCATGCCTATAAGGTAAATGCCATTGGCACAAGGAATGTTGCTGTAGCATGTCAGAGGATTGATGCCTCAATGGTATATATCAGCACAGACTATGTCTTTGACGGCACAAAGAATGCGCCATATATTGAATTTGACGCTGCTAACCCTATAAGCATTTACGGTAAAACCAAGCTTGCAGGCGAGGAATTTGTCCGGCAGATATTAAACAGGTTTTATATTGTAAGGACATCATGGCTGTATGGAGAGGGCGGGGTTAATTTCGTAGATACTATTATTAATAAGGCAAACACTGAAAAGGAATTAAAAATTGTTAACGACCAAAGAGGCTCGCCAACTTATACAAAGGATTTGGCAGATAAGATAGACGAGATTATCAGCAGAGAAAGATACGGCATCTATCATGTTACAAACAGCGGCTCCTGTTCATGGTTTGAGTTTGCAAAGAAGATTATTGATATAACTAATATAGGACATATAAGACTTATATCAATAAAGAGCAGCGAATTAAATAGACCAGCCAAAAGACCTGCAAACTCAGTTCTGCAAAACTTCATGCTTGAGCTTGAAGGCATCCCATTGCTGCGGTCTTGGGAAGAGGCGGTGAGGGAGTATATAGAGAAAACTGGGTTTTCGTCTTGACTCCACTTTTAATGCCATTTATAATAAAAACATAATGTCAGGCCAATTGACCAATTCTCTATATTATGAAAAAAGATAAGGTAAAAGTCTATCTTGATACAAGTGTTTATAATAGACCATTTGATGATCAAGGGCAAACAAGAATAAGACTTGAAAGCGAGGCCTTTCTTTCAATAGTGGAAAAGGCTATTTTAGGAACAATCTCTATTATAGGGTCTTCAATATTAGCTTATGAAAACACGCAAAACCCCTTTGTTCACCGTAAAGAGCGGGTTTTGAGTTATCTATCTGTAGCAACCAGAAACATAAGGCTAAATAATTTTATTAGAAAGAAGGCGCTATTACTGGAGGATATAGGAATTGACCCTTTAGATGCCTTACATATTGCATGTGCAGAGTTTGGCGGAGCAGAATATTTTATTACATGTGATGATGATGTTATAAAAAAGGCAAAAAAGCATAGGGAGATAGTAATAATAGAAGTTTGCAATCCATTAGAGTTTGTTTTAAAGGAGGTCTTTAAGGATGCTTAAGACGCAGCGAAAAACATTAAGCGGCTATGCCTTACGAGAGGCAGGCTGGAACGCACTGGTTAAAGACATTGGGTTAATAAATGCCACAAGATTTATATTGCAGTATGAATCTGGTTATGGCGATTACACAAAGATTAAAAAAGAACTTTTTAAAGGCAAAAGCGTAACTGACATTTGTAAAGAACTTGAAAAGTTCGAAAAATCTGGATTTAAATAAAGGATAGAAGCACTGTTCTTAACAGGCCGGCAAAAAGGCCTGCAAACTCAGTTTTGCAGAACTTTATGCTTGAGCTTGAAGGGATTTCTCCGATGAGACACTGGGGGATGTAGAGAAGGCTACTTAGTTTGTATCGTGGAGGCATTTTTAGTTATCCAGTTTCTGGAAAAGCAGCAAAAAAAGAAGGGAAGCAATATGAAGAGAATGCGAAAAGAGTAAGATATGCTTGAAGAGTATGATTTTAGTAAAGGCATTCAGGGAAAATATGCGAAAAGGTATACGGAAGGTGCAAATGTTGTGGTTATAGAGATAGGGGAGAACAAGGCACTCGAACGGATACCCTTCGGGCACCGCTTAGCGCCGCATTATAATAGAAAAAGGACAATAAAATGCCAAAATTTTTAACTATTTCCCCAACACACGTATTAGGTAAGAAGCCTTTTGCTTGGAATAATTTTTATAAAGGGCACTATGTTGCTATTGGCTGGATGGATATAGACCTTACAGGTTGGGATATTGAGAAAATTATATCTTATATTAAAGAACAAAACTTTCCGAATGAGGATAGTGCTATTTCTTCTTTTAAAAAATTTATAGCACTCGAAATTGGCGATTTCGTGGCAGCCAATAATGTCAATTACGGCTTATTCGGTGTAGGAAAAGTCATTTCTGATTATAAATTTAAATTACATATCCATGACTCTGGAGATGAAAACATAAATCATCATTACTCCCATTATCGTGAGGTAGATTGGTTAATAACCGAATATCTGCCACGGGAAAAAATCCTTAGACACGGAGAAAAACCATGGCCACCTTACGGGACAACCGGAACCTTAGAACCAGAATTACCTGATTACATAAAAAGACTTCTAGGCGAAAAACCTTCGGAAGAAGAAATTCAAGAAGATAATTCTAAACCAATAACGTCAAACTTTTTAGCACAACTGATTGAACATGTTAATGAATTGAGAAGAGATCCTGCGCATCAAGAAAGAGCGCATGAATCACTGGTTGAGGATTTTCTTGTCTTATTGGGATATCAAAAACATTCAGATATCAAATATCGGCAGTCACGAATTGATATTACCGTATGGGATAATGAAAATCCGCTACTGCTATTAGAAGTCAAGCGCGAGTGGAATCTAAACTGGGAAACACATGCATCAGAATTAAAACAAGCATACGGATATTCCTATGATAAAGGAATTAGATATATATTACTTACCAATGGGGATTACTATGCATTTTTTGACAGAGTAAAAGGCCTTTCTTACGAAAAAAATTTGGTTGGCGAATTTCAACTGAGCTCATTACAGATGGATGACATACAACTCATTAATAAATTAAAGAAGGAAAACCTGACTAAAACTAGTGTTTCTGAAATTCTAAAAAATATTTCAGAAATATTCGAATGAACGCCTATAACAACGCGCTACACCTGACCAAAAATGCTGCATGTTTTCAGCAGGTGAGCTTAAATATTATACCAAAACAAACGTGCAAAGCTTGGATTAAATTGCAATGAAAGATGATGATGGCTTTAAAACCATATTTTCGGCCTCTCTGAAAGACGGCGGCAGCATGAGTATGTCTTTTCCTGTCCCGAAGGAAGCAGAGCCATTTGTACTTTCAGTGGAATATAATAAGCGTGCAATTGAGTACTACTTACTGGCGCGATATGCTTTTCTTCACGATATGCATTCGTCTTTTATGATCAATTCTTTTTGGGCAGTAGAGCATTTAATCCTATCTATGCTAATTTTCAGGATTAAGGATAAAGAAGAATTGAAACGACTCGGTGGCTTTCACTCAATCACCGGCTATTGGAAAGAAGCCAAGGCTATATTGCCGGAAGAAAAGTCAACGAGCATGAGTAAGTTTGACAATTACATAGGGAAGGTCAAAGGCTACTTAAGCGAAAGGTATCCAGAGATAGCTACAAAAGTAAAGTTGACACATACGAGAAAATCTCCTCGTGTTGTTCCAGGCGATGATGAAAACAGTAAGGTCTTTAAATTTGGTAAAGTTGCACATCTAAGTCTTGATGAATTAGATCATTTTGTAAACTTTATGTTGCACGACATAACATCGTACGGAGATGACTTCTCCAGAAATCTGATGGCATTGCTTGCAAGCCAAGATAATGTTGAGCTTTATAAGAAGGATAATAAGTATTCTATTGTTTACCCAAACAAGATATATAACGGTGAGCGCATAACAAGTATGAGGTCACCTATTTAAAGAGCGCATGTTAAGGGAAAAATCTATCTTATGGCGAGAAAAGTAGGATAATAGTGTCATCCATTTTCTTGTTTTTTTCCTTTTTTTAAATGGAAACTTTTGAATTTGTAAAACGTTTACATTTAGCCCGTATTAAAGGAAACCTAAAATGATAATAGAACCGATTGGCATTATACATTCGCCTTATGCTACAAAAGACGAATGCCCGATCCAGCCGCTTTACGCTTCTGGAGTTATAGGTCGTGTAGAGGTGTTTGAAAAATACGAAGCTGGGCTAAAGGATATAGAGACATTTTCACACATTTATTTGCTTTACCACTTTGATAGAGTAGGGAAAATACAGATGATACGTGCAGCCTTTTTAGACGATGAGCCGCACGGCATATTTGCAACGAGGCATCCGTGCAGACCCAATGGCATCGGAATGTCAATTGTAAAGCTTATTAAAAAAGACAAAAACATTTTAGAAGTAGAAGGTATAGATATTCTTGATAAGACCCCTTTGCTGGATATTAAGCCTTACATACCGCGGTTTGACTGCATCGAAATGGCGACTGAGGGATGGGTTGCGAATAAGGAGTGGCGCCCAAAGCCACAGGATAGAGAGTAAACAACATAGGGGCTGATAAGGAAAATAGAGCGTGTGGTCTTGCTTTTTGCTGTCTGCTCAGAGTGGGAGTTATCACTGCCAGAGATGCTTTAGATATGGTTTAGGGCTGTTCAAACCCATCTTGAAAATTTATAATTAC
>MHEL01000018.1:6489-7157 GCA_001803815.1 Nitrospirae bacterium RBG_19FT_COMBO_42_15
GGGAAGGCTGTCATTGTCTTGAATATGATTCCGTCCTTTGTTTCTTCATAAGTCTCCTTTGGATAGAACTCCTTCCATGCATTGATATAGCCTGTATGTAATTCCTCTGGCGTCATATTTTTAGGCTTAAACACAACATTAGTGGTGGTATATTTGGAAAGGTCTCTGTTAATAATCCTGTTTTCTGCCTCAAGCTTCTGATGCAGTCTGCTGTTTGGATAGGGTGTTAGTATCAGAAACTCAATCTCATCAAATTCTGCTGCCTTTGCAAAGTTCACTGTATTCTCAAATACAGATTTTTCATCATAATCAAATCCAAAGACAAAAGACCCGATGATTTTTATATTATTATCCTTGAGTCTTTTCATGTAGCCGAGATATTTCTGCATCTGGGTCATGTGTTTGCCCTTGTCGCTCATATTTGCAGAGAGCCACGGCCCAACATCCACATATAAAAGCCAGACACCGCTCTTTATCATGGCATTAAAGTATTTTTCATCCTCTACAAGATTTAGCGGGCCGAGGCCTGTCCATTTTATACCAAGCTTTGCAAGGCCGTCAAAGAATTCAAGGGTATATCTCTTATTTAAAATCATGTTGTCATCCACAAAGAATAGGTGCTTTTTCAGGCTCTTTAACTCATCAAGAATAGCAGGAATCGGCCTCTG
>MHEL01000018.1:7296-8934 GCA_001803815.1 Nitrospirae bacterium RBG_19FT_COMBO_42_15
AGATCCGGCCTGTCAGGGCAGGAGTAGGTCTTTTGCAGGCTCCCCTTTCTGAAATCCTCAATCAGCCTTGGCCATGACTCTTCTGCCTCGCCTATAACAACCGCATCTGTGTGCATCTGCGCCTCTTCTGGATTAAGGGAAGGATGCACGCCTCCGATAACAACAGGCACACCCTTTTCCCTGTAGATTTTTGCAATCTCATAGGCTCGGTATGCCTGGCATGTCATTGATGATATTCCTACTAAATCAGGTTTGTCATTAAAATCTATCTCCTCAATACGCTCATCTGTAAATGACACATCAATATCAGGCGGTGTAAGCCCGGCTACTGTAGGCAGGCTTAAAGTAGAGATATAACGCCTGTAATATAATGGAAAATTACCCCAGTCAGGATATATGAGTTTTATGCGCATCTTCCCTCCAGAATGGTGAAAAGCAATACCACTGAGTGTGGTATTTTTTAATATATTTTTCCAGCACCGCTGCCACATTATTTAAATTGGTTAATAAGTCCTTTTCCCTGTCCTTTGTTTTTTTTATATAAATGGGCTTATCAATTATAGTGTGATAGCTGTGATCCTTGTTAAATACTATAAAGGACGGGAGTATTGGCGCGTCTGCAGCCATCGCAAGCAGTACGGGCCCGCGCGGGAATTTAGCCGGTGCGCCAAAGAATGGCACCTCAATGCCTTTGTCATAAAATAGCTTGTCTCCCTGAAGCGCTACGAGCTCATTCCTCTGGAGCGCCTTTAGCATCTTTATCGGAGAGAAGTTAGAATTCTCAAGCACTATCTGGTTAACACCCTTTGTCCTGCGAAAGGTCTTCCGCTCCTCTTCAAGGTGTGTAGACGCATCCGGGAAATATACCACATTAACAGTATAGCCGAGTTTGGACAGGATCACGCCGCCAAGCTCCCAGTTACCCATATGGCAGGTGAGGAGGATTGCGCCTTTGCCGCGTTCCAGCGCCTCCTTTAGATGTTCATATCCTGACCTCTTTGAAATAAGGCTTAATGCCTTTTCAGGCTCTGCATGCGTCAGATGAGAAAGGTCTGCTATATATTTTCCGTAATTATTATATATCTTAAAAGATGCCTTGTGTATTTTCCATTTCGGTGTTTTTTTGCCTAATACATGCCTGATATTAGAATTTGTCGTCCTTCTCCATGTGGGATATATGACATAAAAGAATGCCATTATTGGAAGAGAAAGCGTTCTCAGAATGGATAAGGGGATCGCCTTTGTTAAAAAAAGAAAAGGCCGGATTAAGATTCGTATAATAAGCCTTGAATGTAATTCAGTTGTATTATTGATGGTTTCTGTATGAGACATAGTTCTAAAATATGCTTCTTTTTAAAGTAAATTTTATGATATAATAAAAAAGTCTAAATTGCAAGGGTTCTTAATCTTATGATTTAAATCATTCTCGTATATTTAATTTCCTGATAGATTAATACTATTATAGTAAGTAAAACTTAAAAATGAATTGGAGGTAAATGAATGAGTCAGGTTACACTAAGATTTATCAAGGCAAGTCTTCTTTATTTATTAACAGGTATATCAATGGGTCTACTAATGCTTTTGTGGCCGAGGTGGATGGGCGTATATCTTCCTATCCATGCCCATATAAACCTTCTT
>MHEL01000019.1:0-3000 GCA_001803815.1 Nitrospirae bacterium RBG_19FT_COMBO_42_15
TACCCGTGTTTTTCAAGGATACCGCATGCAAAGACATTTGCAGCCGCTCCAACAGGCGTTATATTCCCGCCTATGCCTGTGCCCACGAGCATCCCAAAGAGCAATGGCCATGCGCTTATCCCAATGATCTCCGCTAAATTGTTGCAAACAGGGATCATCAATATCGTATATGGGACATTATCCATAAAAGAGGATGCTGCCACAGAGATCCATGTCATAAATGCAAGCATGAATGAGGGGTCTTTAAAACCTGATTTGACAAGAAACCCAGAAAAGTCCCTTAAGATGCCTGAGGCGCTGAGGCTAAATATCACCATAAATATCCCGACAATGAACAAAAAGGAGTCCCAATCAAATTCAAAAAGCATCTCTTTAATATCCTGTCTCCCCATATACAGCGCTATAGCGCCAACAGCAAATCCTACCATTCCAACCTTTATCCCAAATTCAGGGGCTATTGCCAAAGCAGGCACACCCAATGCAAATAGAGCGGAGGCCCCTTTAGTTACATATATCTCCTCTGTTTCTACTTCCACTTTTTTGTTCATATTTCTGAATTGAAAAAGAAGGGTTGACATGGCTGCTATTACGCCAAAAATCGTAAGGGTACCCAATCCGGGCCTGCCATTAAACCAGTAGAAATCAAGCGGGTTCATACCTGTTTCAAGGGCAAGGATTATTGACGGCGGGTCAGCAACCATCGTAACAGTGGTTACGACATTGGAGCTTACCGCTATTGCAATCATGTAGCGAAACAGGGAAGAGTCAAGCTTCTTCGCTATTGTAATAGCTACAGGAGCCATTATCAGAACCACTCCGACATTCTCCATAAAAGCAGAGAGAAAGGCTGTTAATGCGCATAGCGACAGGATAGCGTATTTTTCTACCCTGACCATTTTAAGGAGCTTCATGGCAATAAAGTCAGGCATCCTGCTCTTCATAAACACAAAGGATACCATCATAAAGCCCCAGTAAATCCCAAGGACATCCCACTTTATCGCATTAAAGACAGCGTCCTCTATCTTTAGAATCCCGGATGCGAGCAGAAGCGCAGACGCCCCTAAGGAGGCATATGCAAGCTTTACCTTCCTGCTTAAAGCAAGGCTATAGCATCCTGCGAAAATCAATAGAACTATAATCTTTTCATTCATATTACACCTCTGTTACTAACATGCTGTTAAAAAAGTATTTATTCATGTTTTTGTTTGTCATTCCTGCGAAACTTGTCCCAGCATGTCTTAAGCAGGGAGCAGGAACCCAGTCCTTCGACAAGCTCAGGATGAGCGGAAATAGAGAACAAGCTTTCCGTTTATGGTGAGCCTGTCGAACCTTGGATTCCCGCTCAAAGACGCTGCGGGAATGACATTACACAATAATTCCCTTTCTGCAGCCGCCTGTTAAACTGCATTTTCTTCTGTTAATTATACCTCTAAATATTAACATTTGCAAAAATCAGCAACTGTTGATAAAAAAAAGACACAATGGTTCAGGCAGGGGCGCTGCATGCTGCGCCCCTTAATACTACGGAGCAATGACAACCTTATAGAGAACAAATACAGTAATGCTGGCAACCAAGGTTATTATAAAACCAGCCAATATTTTCTGCAGCATGTTTAAACCTCCTTTTCTTAGGTCAAAAAAAAAGACCTTTACCCCGAAAAATCTTCGGAATAAAGGTCTTGCTTGTTAGCTACTAAAACTAACCGGCGGCACCGGCCCATCCACTACAGCGGATGAACGTATTGACGATTCTCGCCTATTAGCTACTCCCCTTTATGTGCTGGAGACACTTTACTATAAATGCCTTATTTATGTCAAGCGTATAATTAAAACCCTACGCCTCTATCTTCCTCCCTGCCGGCATCTTCCTCCGCAATACTGCCTTGATAGCCTCCATAGAGATAAATACAACAACACCAAAGCCGAATATTATGCCAAGGTCAGCAAATGACGGCTTATTTATCTCAAATGCATCAAGTATGGTTGGGAACTGAATCACCACCCATGTTAGAACAATCTGTGATAAAATTGAGAGAATTAGCCACATATGCGGCGGCGCCTTAAATATGCTGTATCTCATGGAGCGGAAGTTAAGCGCAATAATCAGCTCTATGATTATGAACAGAAAGAATGTCTCTGTCCTCGCATGTCTTATATCACTAAGATCATGGAGAAAGAGGAAAAAGAAGAATGGTATCTCAATTACTATCGCAAGCATGATAAATGCCTTAACATCCCATGAAAAGACGCTCTCCTTTGGGTCGCGCGGCGGCCTCTGCATGATATCAGGATCAGGCGGCGCAATGCCGAGGGCAAGCGCTGGAACCCCGTCAGTTACAAGGTTTATAAATAAAATAGAAGCCGGCAAAAGCGGCAGATAGTCTGGCCCCAGATACAGAACCATGCCGCCGATAACCGCCACCTCTGTAATATTGCACCTGAGCAGATAGGTAAGATATTTCTTGATATTGTCGTAGATCCACCTGCCACGCTCAATAGCGCTTACAATGGTTGCAAAATTGTCGTCGCTCAGAACCATGTCAGCGGCCTCTTTTGCAACATCTGTGCCGCTTATGCCCATAGCAATGCCGATGTCCGCATGTTTTAACGCAGGAGCGTCATTTACGCCGTCCCCTGTCATTGCAACTACCTCGCCTTTAGCCTTCCATGCCTTGACAATCTTAAGCTTATCCATTGGCGATACCCTTGCATAGACAGTAACCTTGTCAACTATCTTTCCAAGTTCATCTTCATCCATCTTGGCAAGCTCATCGCCTGTCAAAACTTTATCGCCCTCTTTATATATACCTATCTCCTTTGCTATTGCCACTGCTGTAAGCTTGTGGTCGCCGGTAATCATTACTGGCCTTATCCCTACCTGCTTGCAGACCCTTGTTGCCTCTATTGCCTCGCTCCTCGGCGGATCCATCATGCCCACGAGGCCCAAAAAGACCATCTCATTTTCAATGGCATCCTCTGAGTATGCGCTCTTGTCAGGAA